>CAZOSQ010000001.1:0-32340 GCA_964582245.1 uncultured Bacteroidales bacterium
GTGAAAGATCCAAATCACTCGAAGTTATTACAGATTCTCTAGCTTCAAATAGTGCAAGGAGTTCTTGGTTAGAGTGGGATCAAAGTATGTTATCAGGAAAATTTCTTAATAGACCAGAAAGAGAAGAAATTCCTGAGAACATTAAAGAACAATTAATTGTTGAATTATACTCAAAATAAAATAAATATATGGCAATACTAGCATTCCAGAAACCTGATAAGGTAATAATGGTGGAAGCGGACGATCATTATGGAAAATTTGAATTTCGCCCTCTTGAACCTGGATATGGTATTACGGTTGGTAATTCATTAAGAAGAATTCTTCTTTCATCTCTAGAAGGATACGCAATTACAACTGTGAAAATTGAAGGTGTAGAACATGAATTCTCTACAATTACTGGAGTAATTGAAGATGTGACAGAAATCATACTAAACCTCAAGCAAATCAGGTTTAAAAAACAAATAGAAGATATTGATGATGAAAAAGTCAAAATCAATCTAACTGGTCAAGAACAACTTAAGGCCGGTGACTTGGGTAAATTCTTAAATAGCTTCAAAGTCTTGAACCCAGATCTAGTGATTTGCAACATGGATTCTGATGTAAAATTACAAATGGAATTAACCATCAACAAAGGAAGGGGTTATGTTCCATCAGAAGAAAATAAACCTTTAGACGCTGAATTCGGTGTTATTCCTATTGATTCTGTCTTCACTCCTATTAAGAATGTCAAATATACGGTCGAAAATTATAGGGTAGAACAAAAGACAGATTACGAAAAATTAATCTTCGAGATTACTTCGGATGGGTCTATACATCCTAAAGATGCTCTTAAGGAAGCTGCTAAAATTTTGATTTTCCACCTGATGTTATTCCAAGACGAAAAAATCACATTGGAATCGGAGGATAAATATAAAAATGAAGAGTTTGATGAGGAAGTATTACATATGCGCCAGCTTTTGAAAACCAAACTAGAAGATCTTGATCTTTCGGTAAGGGCGAAAAATTGTTTAAAAGCAGCTGAAGTAATTACCCTTGGAGACTTGGCCAAATTCAACAAAAATGATTTGCTCAAATTTAGAAACTTCGGGAAAAAATCCTTAACTGAACTTGAAGAATTACTGACCCAGATGAACTTGTCATTCGGGATGGATATTAGTAAGTATAAATTGGACAAAGACTAATTTAAAATGAGACATTTAAAGAAAATTAATCATCTTGGCCGGAAGAAAGGGCACCGTGAAGCTATGCTTTCTAATATGGCAACTTCATTGATTACAAAAAAAAGGATAACTACAACGACTGCAAAAGCAAAAGCATTACGTAAGTATGTCGAACCAATCATTACTAGGGCAAAAGATGATTCGACACATAATCGTAGGATTGTTTTTAGTTACTTGCAAAATAAAGATGCAGTTTCTGAACTTTTTAGAGATGTGGCCGTTAAAGTCGCTAACCGTCCAGGCGGGTATACTAGGATCATCAAACTTGGGAATCGTCCTGGTGATAATGCAGATATCGCTATGGTAGAGCTTGTTGACTATAATGAAACCATGCTTTCTTATAAGGAAGAATCGGAAAATAAAGCAGGAAGAAGAAGAAGAAGGGGCGGTAAAAAGAAATCAGGAGAAACTCAAGCTCCAGGGGCTGTAGCCAAAGGAACCGAAACAGGTACGCCTATTGAAGAAGCTGAAACTCCTGGTATTGAGGATAAAAAAGCTGCTCCCACTGAAGAATCCATAGAAGAAACAACCGCCCAGGAAGAAATCAAGGAAGATAAAAAACAAGAAAATTCTGGAACAAAAGCTGAAGAAGAAAATCTTGAGGATACTGGGGAAGACAAAGAAAAAGGCGAAAATTAATAAGGAGAACATGTTAAACATGTTAACAAAATTTAACACCAAATAAAATCAAGGGGATAAGGAAATATAAATCTTTATCCCTTTTTTTGTAAAAAATTTTTTGAACTTTTAATAAATACTAATCAATTATGGGACAAATAGGAAAAATACAAGCTAGACAAGTACTAGATTCAAGGGGAAATCCAACTATTGAAGTAGATGTCATTACTACCAGTGGCATTTTAGGACGGGCGATCGTGCCTTCAGGCGCTTCAACAGGAGTGCATGAAGCGGTTGAGTTACGTGATGGTGATAAAGGCCGCTACATGGGAAAAGGTGTGCTCAAAGCAGTTGAAAACGTAAATAAAATACTTGACGAAGCATTAAGAGGTATGTATGTAACAGACCAAAATCTTATCGATCAAAAAATGATAGAGATTGATGGTTCTGATAATAAGAATAACCTTGGTGCCAATGCAATACTTGGAGTATCGTTGGCATGTGCTAAGGCAGCCGCACAATATACCGGGCAGGAACTTTTTCGCTACATAGGGGGCGTAAATGGTAACACTCTTCCCATTCCCATGATGAATATATTAAATGGAGGGCAACACGCAGATAATAAAATAGATATCCAAGAATTTATGATTATGCCTGTTGGAGCTGATACCTTCAGCGATGCATTAAGAATGGGAACTGAAGTTTTCCACAATCTTAAATCAGTATTAAAAGCTAAGGGACAATCAACTAACGTGGGTGACGAAGGAGGATTTGCTCCCAATCTGAACTCAAATGAAGAAGCTATTGAAGTTGTTATTGAAGCAATAGAAAAAGCTGGTTATAAGCCTGGTTACGATATTTATATTGCCTTAGATGCTGCTGCTTCCGAATTTTACAATGAAGATAAAAAGGTTTATCATTTTGAATCAACAAACGAAGACCGTACTTCTTCCGAGATGGTGCAATACTGGAAAGAATGGACTAGCAAATATCCCATTATTTCTATTGAAGACGGTCTTGCTGAAGATGATTGGGATGGTTGGGTTGAATTAACGAAAACCATTGGAGATAAAGTCCAATTAGTTGGTGATGACCTATATGTAACAAACGTGAAAAGATTACAAAAAGGAATTGAAACTGGCGCTGGTAATTCTATTCTAATCAAGGTAAATCAAATTGGGACTTTAACAGAAACAATCGATTCAGTGAATCTAGCAACAGCAAATGCTATGACATCTATAATTTCACACAGGTCTGGTGAAACAGAAGATACAACTATTGCAGATTTAGCCGTCGCTTTAAATACAGGTCTAATAAAAACTGGTTCAGCGTCACGCTCTGACCGTATTGCTAAATACAACCAATTAATTAGAATTGAAGAGTCTTTAGGAAGTTCTGCTAAATTCCTTGGTAGAAGTTTTAAATACATAAAAAATAAGTAATTCAATTACGCTATTTTCAAGTAGTTGTCATAATAGGGTAGTAACATTTGTTTCTACCCTTTTTTTATTTTTTAATTTATATTATTTTTACCAATCAAAATCCAAGAAAGATATATCGATATGTTACCGGAAAACTTTTTTATCTTGGATTTGTTTACTAAACCATCGTAAAAGATTGTGATATGTTTATATTAAAAAGTAGATTAAAAGAGAAAATTAATGAATGGCGTCCAAGGATCACCAAGTTAATGAAGGAATACGGTGATGTTGTCATTGACAATGTAACTGTTTCTCAAATAATTGGAGGTATGAGAGGTGTTAAAAGTCTTATTACCGATATTTCATACTTAGATCCTATGGAAGGCATTAGGTATAGAGGATACACATTGCCAGAGGTATTTGAAAAACTTCCTAAGCCCAAGGATGGAGAAATGCCCTATGTTGAAGGATTATATTTTCTTCTTTTAACTGGTGACATACCCACGGAGAGTGAGGTAAATGATGTAGCTGATGAATTTCATAAAAGAAGAATTTTACCTCGATACGTGTATGATGTTATAGATGCATTTCCATCTAACAGTCCTCCAATGGCAATTTTTTCATCAGCAATTCTTACCATGCATCGTGAATCTTTTTTTGCTAAAAAGTACCATGCGGGTATTAATAAATTAGATTATTGGGAACCTACATTTGAAGATTCTCTTAATTTACTGGCTAAATTGCCAGAAATAGCTGCATACATCTACTCCAAGTTATACAAGGATGGAAAAAGGATACAATCCAGCCCACATCTTGATTTTGGTGCCAACTTTGCCCAAATGATGGGAATTGACAAACCATATGATGATGTTTCTAGGCAATATTTTATAGTACATAGTGATCATGAAAGTGGAAATGTAAGTGCACATACCGGTCACCTGGTTGCAAGTAGTCTATCAGATATTTATTTGGCTATATCTGCAATGATAAATGGTCTTGCTGGCCCTCTTCATGGTTTGGCCAACCAGGAAGTTTTAAGATGGATACAAGGATTAATGGAAAAAATGGGTGGTATAACACCCACCGAAGATGAAATGAAACAGTTTGTATGGGATACTTTAAACTCGGGGCAAGTGATCCCTGGTTTTGGTCACGCTGTGTTAAGAAAAACTGATCCTAGGTACCAGGTACAACGTGAGTTTTGCATGAAACATATCCCAAATGATCCTATTTTCAAAATGGCTGATATGCTTTATAGGATTGTTCCCCCAATTCTTAAAGAACATGGAAAGGCAAAAAATCCTTGGCCAAATGTTGATGCTCAATCTGGAGTAATACAATGGCATTATGGGATCCGTGAATACGACTTTTATACTGTATTATTTGGAATTGGAAGGGCTCTTGGAGTTACTGCAAACATTATTTGGGATAGGGCTCTAGGCTTTCCCTTGGAAAGACCTAAGTCCTTGACGACTAACATGATTGAAAAGATTGCCAGGGGAAATAAAAATATAGTTTGAAATTATATTTATCATAATAATATATAAAATATCATTTATGTCCGGTTAATACAGGACGAACATTATTTTCCCCTCAAGCTCTCTTTCGCTATTGCTTAAGAAGAGTAAAACCAGGCAAGCTTTTACTTTTTCCTTCCTTGTTAATGATCCAAGGAAGAATGTGTTTTGAATAAATAGTCAATTGAAAGGTCTTGTTTATATTATATTAAGGACATTGTTATTAAATTAGGAACATTTATCAATTTTTTATTTACAAGTTTAAATTAGAATTTTATCATCTAAAATCTTAATATTAATTCCACAAAAAAACTTTTTTCATAAACAATATGATATGAGGTTAAAGCTATGTTATTAAGCTTGTTGTTTCTAAAAATAATAATTCAAGATATCAAAATATTCTTTACCATTTCTACTATTATAACAAATATACCTATACCCCGTATAAGAAAAACGGGTAACTATATTCTTCTATAGAACCACTTGGTAGGTATTACAACAAAAAATTATAATCATTAATTTGATTTCAATCACATGGAAATGAGAAAAACAAGAAAAAGAAATAAAAAGATAAATACGCACTTGTTGAGGAATCTTTTATTGTAAATAATCTTGTGATTTATCACATTTGATTTTGCGGTAAATATTGATTTTCAATCAATTATTGTGGCGAATTTTACACAGGACATTATAAATCTAGATATTAGGATGAATAAAAGAAAGTCGTTGGTAAGTATATGTAAATGTAATTCACACACCACATTTGTATTATGGTAAAACATTTAAGGAATTTATTTATAGTTCAATATTTTTTAAATCAAATAAAGGAGAATTTTTAATAATAGAATTGAAAAATATTAAATATATTTAGGCTAGATTTACACGATGAAGAGGTGTTTTAGTATATTATTATTTTTATTTACTATTCTTTCCCTTGAAAGCATTGATGCTCAAACAGGGGGATTGCCAGTAGATATTTTTACTATTAAGGATGGTTTGTCACAAACCCGTGTTAATACTGTATATATTGATTCTAAAGGCTTTTTGTGGATTGGAACCCACAATGGATTGAATAAATACAATGGCTATGAATTTCAAATATTCCAGTATCAATCTGTAGACAGTAATTCGCTTTCTAATAATTTTATCTATTCAATTTGCGAAGATCAGAACCATGACTTATGGATAGGCACAAGAAATGGTTTAAGTAAATTCAATAGGAAGACGGAAAAATTTCAAAATTATTACCAAAACATTGATAATCCAAATTCATTAATTGACAATGAAATATTTTACGTCTACATGGATAAGGAAGGGGTTTTATGGATCAAGACCCTAGAGCATCTTTCAAGATATAATCCTGAAAAGGATGAATTTATTCATTTTGAACATTATAACGATTATTTCAATTTTGTTGAAGGAACAAATTATTTTTCAATTTTCGAGGACAATGAGGGTAAATTGTGGATTGGTACAAAGGATGGATTAAACTATTTTAACAAAGACCTTGGATTGTTCGAAAGGTTCGAATACAACGAAAATGATCCTAATAGTATTAGTAATAACAGGATTAAGACAATTTTCGAGGATTCTAAATCAAATTTATGGATTGGAACTGAAAACGGATTAAACAAGTACAATAGGGAAACCAGGTCCTTTATAAAATATTTTGAAAAACCTTTTCAACAAGAAACTGGACCTGTCAACAATAACATAAATGATATATATGAAGATAAGGATGGGATTCTTTGGATTGGCACAGCAAATGGTATTAGCAAATTCCACCCAAAAACAGGAAAATTTTCCAATGCAAAAACTTTTTACGTAGGATATAATGTTCTTGGAACTTCTGTAAACCATATTGTTGAAGATAATTCCCAAATAATGTGGATGGCTACTACTCAAGGACTAGTTAAATATGACAAAAAAAGGAAAAAATTTAACACGTATTCAAAATCTATCAATAGCTTACCTGAACTTTCGAGCAACTCTGTCAATTCTGTTTTAATTGATCACCAAAAACATTTATGGATTGGAACTAGTTTTGGTTTAAACCTGGTATATCGTAATTCTGGTAAAGTCAAACAATATAGCAGTAATAATAGAAATCCAAAATATAGAATATCAAATGACAATGTTTTTGCTATTCACCAGGATAAAAGAAATTATATTTGGCTGGGTACTGGTAATGGCATAGATATATACAACCCGTTTTTAGAAAAATTTTCTCCTGCTTGTGAACTTGAAGACTCAATTCCATGCGAATATTTTAAAAACAACAAGATTAACACTATTTATGAAGATAAAAAGAACAACATTTGGATCGGGTCCAACAGGGGATTATTTCAATTTAACTATAAACAAAAGAAATTTTCACGCTATATTGTACTTGAAAATGATAGTGCCAGGGTTGACCTAGTTAAAGTGTTTTGTATAAATGAAGATGAAAATGGTATTATTTGGGTTGGTACTGATAATGGATTTGTTAAATTTAACCCGAAAACTACAGAGTTCTATCATTTTACGAGGGATGCCAATAATGGCGGAAAGAACCTGCTTAGCAGTAATTTAGTGTACGAAATAGAATTTGATGATCATGGAAATACTTGGATTGGAACTATCTCCGGGCTTAATAAGTTTAATCCCCAATTACTTACTTTCCAAGTATTTACAGAAAAAGAAGGCCTTGCCAATAACATGATACACTCAATAGAAAAAGATGAAAATGGTAATTTATGGATAAGTACTAATAAAGGAATATCTAAAATTGATCCCACTGAAAATGAATTTATAAATTTTGATATTTCAGATGGACTGCAAGGTTACGAGTTCAATTTTAACTCCTCCTATAAAAGTGAGAATGGGGAAATATTTTTTGGGGGTATTTCAGGTTTAAACTATTTCCACCCGGATTCCATTGACTTCAATAAAAATATACCTGGCGTTGTAATTAATTCCATTACACTTTATACCACTGCAGGAAAGAAATATATCCCCCTATCTGGCAAAGATGAAATAATTATTCCTCCAGGACATAGTATGTTTAATATTGATTTTGCGTCATTAGATTTTACTTGGCCCGAGAAAAACAGGTATGCCTATAAAATTATTCAAAACGGAAATGAAAGAGAATGGCTTCATATTGGAAATCAACACTATACTACATTCTCAAACGTGGCTCCTGGAGAATACATACTGAAAGTCAAAGCTTCTAATAATGATAATACCTGGAATGATGAAGGAGCAAGTATCAAATTGATAATTGAAACTCCATTCTGGAAATCTAATTTGGCGGCAGTTTGTTATATTTTAACAGTGCTACTGATATTGTACGGGATTTACCTGTATAGAACAAAAAGTTTGCGAGAAAGCAATAAAATATTAAAAGAGAAAGAACTTGCAGCCATTAAAATCCGTGAACAAAAAGAAGCTCTTACTTTACAAAATAAGGCAATTACTGACAGTATTAACTATGCAAGAAGAATACAACAAGCTTTAATGCCTTCTTTAAGAACCTTTGATCGACTGCTACCTAATTCATTTGTTTTTCATAAACCTAAAGATATAGTTAGTGGAGACTTTTATTGGATTAATGAAAGTAAAAACAAGATATTTGTCGCTTCCGTAGATTGCACGGGTCATGGTGTACCTGGTGCTTTCATGTCCATCATTGGGTTCGAACTTTTTAGGAATATTACCTTATTCAAGGGTATTGAAAAACCAGGTGAAATATTGAATGTTTTAAACAATGATTTCGCTGAAATATTTAAAGATGTAGATAATATAACCCTTCGAGATGGTATGGATGTGGCTTTTTGTGCATTTGACAAGAAGAAGAACACGGTTGAATTTGCGGGAGCCTATAACCCTTTATACATCATAAGGGATAATAAAATCATTGAAATTAAAGCTGATCGTTTCTCAATAGGGTTAACCGAACAAGATGGAGAAAAAAAGAATTTTACCAACCATGAAATTGAGATACAAAAAAACGATGTGTTTTACATGTTTTCTGATGGTTATGTTGATCAATTTGGTGGGCCTGAAGGAAAGAAATTCAAGTTTAGGAGATTCCGTCATTTGCTCCTGAGCAATCATAAACTTGCCTTGGCAGATCAACGCGAACAACTTGAGAAAAGTATTGATGCATGGAAAGGAACCAATGAACAAGTGGATGATATTTTAATTATTGGTATTAAACCTAATATTACCTGATTTTATCTACAATGCAAGTAAGTATTTATTTAGTTTAAATTTATTTAATAATATTATTCGAATAGTCTATCATCCCTTACCAGGAGCAATATGGCAGAATGAGGTACAATCACGTACTTTTCTTTGGCAAATTCTATTTCCCATCCACTATTTTGAAGATATACTGCAAGATCTCCTTCCTTAGGTTGTAATGGAACATATTTAACCTCTTCACCACTATTTTTCCATAGTTCATCCTCACCTGTCACCAGGGGTATAGGATATCCCGGGCCAACTTTTAATACATATCCAGAATATACTGGCTCTTTTTCTTGTACACCGGGGGGAAGAAATAAGCCTGATTTGGTGCGTTCACGAGGACTTTTGGGTTTAATTAGCACCCTATCTCCAACAAGTATAAATTTTTCTAAATCCTTTCCTTCTATATCCAGTGTCATAAAATTATTTTTTTTGTTGCACAAAGATAAAAAACTACCATAAAATAATATCTATAATTTAAATCTAGTTTAAGTATTATTGGATCTAAATCACCCGGAAATTTTATTCGAGGAATGGTTTAACCTGGGGAAATGGATGATAAAATTGAATTAACATTAAAATTAATTGCTTCTAATATTTTTTATTATTAGTTTTAAGACAGGCTATTATAAAAATAAAAGTGTCCTGCCTAGTGTGTTTACATATAGTAAATTCTTACTTAAATAAGAAAACATGAAATCACTATGCATAAACAACCTTTTTTCGGGGGGAATTATTACAAACTATCATTGTACATCTAAATGTAGACATTGTTTATACGCTTGTTCTCCAACAAGGTCTAAAGAATTTATTGAACCCGGTATGGTAATCCAGCATATACGTAAGATTAAAGAATTAGGCTGCTATTCAGTTCATATTGGCGGGGGTGAACCTTTTTTAAACCAGGAAGGCTTGTTAAAAACACTTGAATCAATCGCTAGTGAAGGTATTGGGGTGGATTACGTGGAAACAAATAGTTCCTGGTTCAGGGATCATGACCAAGCTGTTGAGTTGTTAAAAGAAATGAAAAAATTTAAATTACATACTCTCCTAGTTTCTATCAGTCCCTTTCATAATGAATATATTCCTTTCGGGAAAACCAAGGGGTTGATAGAAGCCTGTAGATATGCAGGAATTAAAGTTTTTCCGTGGGTTCAAGATTTTTTTCAAGATCTTAATGCATTTGATGACTCAAAAACTCACTCGTTAAGTCAATACTCGCAACGTTTTGGGAATTCGTACCTGAAAAACATTCCTTCTAGGTACTGGATTCATTATGGTGGAAGGGCTTTATATGCTTTCAAAGACAACTTTCGAGGTAGAAAAGCATCAGAAATAATGAAATTTTCATCAGGTTGTACTGAGCTAGCAGATTCATCACATTTTCATGCTGATCCTAAAGGAAATTATATTCCCGGTTTATGCAGTGGGTTATCTATTCGAATGAATGACCTGGGAAAACCGCTAGATGCTAATTTTTATCCGTTACTTACAGTTTTATTCAATGATGGAGTGAAAGGATTATACCAATATGTGGTTAATAATTATAATTTTTCAACGACAGCAAAGTATGTTTCGAAATGCCATCTTTGTCTTGAAATAAGAAAATTCCTGGTAATTGAAAAACATATTTCTTCCCAGGAATTACAGCCCTTGGATTTTTACCACCACGTTTAATGGTTACAGTACATTATGCCTTATATAGCAGGTAAAAACTCCTAATTATCAAAAATTATAACATAATCTTGCCTTAAATGATTTAAATCTTGAATTTTAGGTTTTTATAAAGTAACATATCTTTAATATTCATTCACTAATGGTTAAGTCAACAAATGGAATCCTCCATAAACAAATACACCTTGTTTGGCTCTTGCTAAACCGGGATAGCATAAGAAATTGTTAACGGGTACTGGAAAAAATAATGGTTATCCCCGGGAGTCAATAAAAAAAACCGGAAGTTTCCCGGGTTTGTTGATCTTTCCATTATTTATTCTAATTTGTTAAGGATGATGTTGGATTATGATGCCAGTAGGGTTATTTTAAAAATCTATCTTTTCGTAATTGATTAATTGAATATACCCGGAATATTTCTTGTTTTTCTTCAAGTAATTATAATCTTTGGATTTGCCAGGCTCCCATCCTTCAGCTTG
Organism: uncultured Bacteroidales bacterium; assembly: GCA_964582245.1. Classification (GTDB taxonomy): domain Bacteria; phylum Bacteroidota; class Bacteroidia; order Bacteroidales; family CAZOSQ01; genus CAZOSQ01. Next base: position 11,160 of record CAZOSQ010000001.1, read on the forward strand.
GATAACATAATAATAAAGACCTGTGCTGGCATATTGACCATTTTTATAACGGCCATCCCATCCATCCCATTCGTGGAAATTGTTATTTACTTCTTCCTCGTAGACTTTTCTGCCCCACCGGTCGTAAATGATAATTCGAAAAAATTTAAAAGAGTTTCCCTGGATATTAAATGTACTATAATTAATGAAGCCAGGATTAGGATGATTAATTATCGTCGTGTTGGAAGTGGAAGAATTAGAACTTCCAGTTTCATCGTTTCCATCAATCGGTTGGGAATCATCCCCTTTCTCTTTCTTTAAGCTAAATTTATCGTTAATGGTGATAGAAGATTTATCAATTTCTATCATATTCTCCTTTTTCTCGTCAGGATTATGTGGGAAAGTATCTACACATCCATAGCTACTAGTTGCAATTAACATGGGATTACAATTACTCGCATAATAATAGATGAACTCTTGGCTTGAGTTATCATGTATCACTTTTTCCAGGGAATCCTTTATATAATAATGGTAAGAAGTGTCTTTTGGTGTTATAAATAACCATTCAAACTTTTCCCCTTTTTTTGATTCATTTTTATAAGTAACTGCAACGGGCGCAGACTTTCCGACTTGTTCAGAAAAATTTTTATTCACTATTTCATAGGAATACTTGGCATCCGGGATAAATTTAGCGTAAGTTTCTTTAGTCTCAAGGTATTTTTCAATGCTCGTTGAATTTTCAAAAGAATCCGTTACGGTAAATCTATAGGTTGTATTTACAGCGGGAGGATTATTGTCAAAAAAATATAACCCATAGGGAACATTAATTTCTTCATCGTATTTTTCGTCGCCAATAGCTGTCCAGGTGTATCCATAGTCATATGGCATCTTTAATTCTGAACTGTCCGCGAGGTCATAATAAATGAATTGTTCCGGCATTTGTTCAACTGAAACTTTCATTTCCAGTATATAACAAACGTGGGAAAATAGATCAAATTTGGCAGAAAGATAATTGAAAAACACCCACGAGGTAAATGAGGTATCTAGCCCGGATTCATCCTGTACACGTACTAAATATGCCGTTGCCAAATTGTCTGTATGTTGGGAAAAAGAAACATTAGTTTCAGTATGTAAAGAGTCAAATTGAAAAGAAACAGGATCAAACCGGTACCAGGTATAAGTGGCTTCGGTTCCTTCCACGGGATGATCTGCCTGTAAGGTGACTGATAATTCTTCTCCTATTTTACCATTGATGATAAAAACAGGATCTTGAACAGTGTCTTTAATATAAGATGTCTCTTTTATTGAATAAGAAGACCCGGTAACTTTTAATTGTGCATGAAGTGGCAAAATCAAAATAAAAACGAGAAAAAAAGAAAAAATGAAGTTTTTCATCCCAAGCATGAAATTACATTTGTTTTTTTTAAAACTATTGATGAAAGAAAAATATTGTAATTGGGTTAAATATAACCATCATTTTTAACAATTATAAAAATTTTGTTAATATAAATTTCGTTGGAATTAGGAATAAAAGGGTTACAAATGTTATTTTTGACCATTGGAAATTAAAAAGGTTTAGAAGTGCACAATTTTTTAGAAGAATTAAATCCTATACAAAAAGAAGCTGTTACAACTTGTGAAGGTTCCAGTTTAATTGTTGCAGGTGCTGGAGCAGGGAAAACACGGGTGTTAACATACCGGATTGCCTACTTGTTGAGCCAGGGGGTTAAGCCTTGGGCAATATTGGCATTGACATTTACCAATAAGGCGGCCAAGGAAATGAAAGAAAGAATTGGCAGTTTAGTCGGGTACCAGTTAGCATCATCTATTTGGATGGGAACATTTCATTCGATATTTTCGAAAATTTTAAGAATTGAAGCTGATCATTTGGGATACGAACCTAATTTTACTATTTATGACACCTCGGATTCACGTAGCTTGTTGCGAAGTATCATTAAAGAAATGAAGTTAGATGAGCAGGTTTACAAGGTAAACGATGTGCATGCGAGAATTTCAATGGCTAAAAATAATTTAATTACACCCCCGGTATACCTTTCGAATTCCCAAATAATAGCCAAAGATAGGGAACAACGGAAGCCTAGGATAGCAGACATATATAAAATGTATACCTCTAGGTGCAAGAAATCCAATGCGATGGATTTTGATGATCTCTTGCTCAACACGAATATTCTATTAAGGGATTTTCCGGAAGTACTTTCTAAATACCAGGAACATTTTAAATATATTTTGGTAGATGAGTACCAGGATACAAATTATGCTCAATACTTAATTGTAAATAAATTAGGTCGACCTCACCAGAACATTTGTGTTGTAGGCGACGATGCCCAGAGTATCTATTCCTTTAGGGGAGCCAAGATAGAAAATATATTAAATTTTAAAAATGATTATCCTACTTACAGGTTATTTAAACTTGAACAGAACTATCGCTCGACCAAGGTGATCGTGGATGCGGCAAATAGCCTGATTCAAAAGAATAAGGGACAAATCCAAAAAACCGTGTGGTCTGATAATGAGGCTGGGAATAAAATCAGTATTTTCAATGCTGCAACAGATTCAGAAGAGGGTTATTTGGTTACAAACCAAATTGTGGATAACATGTTGATGAACCAACTCAGGTATGATGATTTTGCCATTTTATATCGTACCAATGCTCAATCCAGGATTTTTGAAGATGCCTTGCGAAAAAGGAATATTCCTTACAAGATATATGGTGGTCTTTCTTTTTACCAGCGAAAAGAGATAAAGGACCTGCTGGCATATTTCCGAATTGTAATTAACAAGCATGATGACGAAGCATTCAGGAGGATTATTAATTATCCGGCAAGGGGAATAGGGGATACAACCCTTGGGAAAATAGAGGAACTAGCAAACTTACAAAATACGAGTTTTTGGAACGTAATAAATAATTTAGAAAATAATAATCCCGGATTAAACAAGGGAACAATATCAAAGATTGATAATTTTATCCATTTAATTAATAATTTTTCAGCCCGGTTGAAAGCATTGGACGCTTATGAACTGGCAAATCAAATAGCTGCTTCCTCGGGGATATTATCGGAGTATTCCAACGATAAGGCACCTGAAAGTGTTAGTAAATATGAAAATATACAAGAATTATTAAATGCTATTAGGGAATTCTCGGAAAATCTTCAAGATGGCACTGAACCAATTACCCTGGATAAATACATGGAAAATGTAGCGTTATTGACCGATATGGATAAAGAGAAAGAGGAAGATTTAAATAAGGTTACTTTAATGACCATTCATTCTGCAAAAGGATTGGAATTTAATCATGTATTTATAGTGGGTGTAGAAGAAGGTTTGTTTCCTTCAAACATGTCTGTTGGAAGCATGCAGGAGCTTGAAGAGGAAAGACGATTATTTTATGTGGCACTAACAAGGGCTCGCAGGATGGTAACCATATCCTTTGCTAAATCAAGATTTAGGTGGGGGTCAATTGTGAATAGCAAGCCGAGTAGGTTTATTAAAGATATAGATCAAAAATTTATTGATTTTCCATTGGATGTTTTCGATAATGATGATCAAATGGCTTATCGAGAAAATAATTCTTCCATTAATCAATTTAAGAGAAATAAAAATAAGGCTGGAACAGTTAGTAAAACAGGGTTAAGTGGGTTTAGAGATGTAACCAAAATATCGACAGGTAAGGAAATTAAACAAAAAATTAGTAATTTCGTGGCCGATGATCCCGATAAAATTCAAAGTGGAATGATGGTGCTTCACCAGCTATTTGGAAAAGGGAAAGTTTTAAATATTGAAGGGAGTTACCCGAATAAAAAAGCTACAGTGTTTTTTCCCGATTCAGGTCAAAAGCAGTTGTTGCTAAAGTTTGCCAAATTAAAGATTGTAAATTAAAATTAGAAAAAGGAACATATGGATTACAACACGAGTCAAAAAAAATTGGTTCTCCCCGAGTACGGGAGGAATATACAAAAAATGGTTGATCATGCTTTATCCATTGAAGATAGAAATGAACGTAATCGTGCAGCAAAAACCATTATTTCCATCATGGGAAATTTAAATCCCCACCTTAGGGATATAAGTGATTTTAAGCATAAATTGTGGGATCATCTTGCCATTATTTCAGATTTTAGGCTTGATATAGATTCGCCTTATGAACTTATTGATAAAAACCTATTACAGGAAAAACCCAATAAAGTAGATTATAATGTAAACAGGATTAGGTATCGACATTATGGACACACAATAGAAAAGTTAATTCATAAAGCAGTGGACATGCAGGATGAAGAGGAAAAGACTATTTTATTGGAAATTATAGCCAATCACATGAAGAAATCGTACCTGACTTGGAATAGGGAAACCGTGGATGATAATACCATATATGATAATATAGGAGAAATATCAAGGGGCGAAATTCGTCTTAACACCGAAGAAGTGAAATTAGCAGAGACAAAAGATCTTCTAAATGCTCATCGCAAGAGAAAGAGAAAACTAAAATAAGTTATGGGAACTTTCGAGATTGAAGGAGGGAATAAGTTAAAAGGCGATATAATTCCACAAGGAGCTAAAAACGAGGCTCTCCAGGTGTTATGTGCCGCACTGCTGACACCTGAAAAGGTTGTTATTAAAAACATTCCAGATATTTTAGATGTAAATAGATTAATTGATATTTTACGCTGTTTAGGAGTTGGCATCGAGGAAAAGGGTGAAGAAGAATATGAATTTTGTGCCAAGGAGATAAACTTAGAATATCTTAAATCTGAAGAATTTTCTCTAAAAGCTGCTAATTTGCGCGGATCAATCATGTTGATAGGTCCCTTATTGGCCAGGTTTAAAAAAGGATATATTCCAAAGCCTGGGGGAGACAAAATAGGAAGGAGAAGGTTAGATACCCATTTTGTAGGTTTCCAGGATTTAGGAGCTAAATTTTCTTTTGATTACAAGGAGAATTTTTATAGGATAGAAGCTGAGGAATTAACAGGTTGTTACATGTTGCTGGACGAAGCCTCTGTGACAGGAACTGCCAATATATTAATGGCTGCAGTTATGGCAAAAGGAAAAACCATTATTTATAACGCTGCCTGCGAACCATATGTACAGCAACTTTGCAAGATGTTAATATCAATGGGAGCAAAAATTGATGGAGTTGGATCAAATTTGCTTGTAATAAACGGTGTTGAATACCTTCATGGTTGTGAACATGTTATATTGCCAGATATGATAGAAGTGGGGAGTTTCATAGGTTTGGCAGCCATGACAAAATCAGATATTACCATTAAAAATGTTTCTTATGATCATTTGGGAATTATTCCCAATGCCTTTAGAAGATTAGGTATTGAAATACAAAGAATAGGGGATGACATACGTGTCCCGGGACAAGAGAGATACGAAATAGAAACTTTTATTGATGGATCAATAATGACAATTTCTGATGCTCCATGGCCGGGATTAACACCTGACCTGATAAGTGTTGTATTGGTTGTTGCAACACAAGCAGCGGGAAGTGTCTTGATTCATCAAAAGATGTTCGAAAGTCGCTTGTTTTTCGTGGATAAATTGATAGACATGGGGGCAAGAATTATTCTTTGTGATCCTCATAGGGCAACGGTAATAGGTCTGGATAATCAAATCCAATTAAGGGCTACGACAATGACCTCGCCAGATATACGTGCCGGGGTCGCCTTGTTAATTGCAGCTTTGTCAGCCGATGGAACCAGCGTGATCCATAACATTGACCAAATTGACAGGGGGTATCAAGATATAGACAAACGATTGAACTCTCTTGGAGCCGTTATTAAAAGAACTCAATAAGGAATTAATAACCTTGAAAGTTTTAGGGTCAATCCATTTAAGAATGTCAATTTGTCGCTATTTCTTTTAATGGCAAAAAATTTGTATCCACCAGGAGAAAATATAATTACATAATCCAAGGTTAATTTTAGAAATAAAATTATTATGAAAAAAGACGACGAAAGGAAAAATTTGAAGGATCAAGAACCAGGGATGGAGCAAAAGCAAAATCAAGCTGTCAATGAAGATATTGAAGTAGAAGAAACTAAGGAGGAACAAAATTTGGACGAGCCCGAGAGCAAAGAAGATGAAGAACAAGATGAACAGCCCTCTAAAGAAACTCTATTAGAAAAAGAATTGAATGAATATAAGGATAAGTATATTAGGTTGTCTGCTGAGTTTGATAATTTCAGGAAGAGATCATTAAAGGAAAAAATTGAACTCACGAAAACAGCAGGTGAAGATATGATTCTAAAATTATTGCCCGTAATGGATGATTTTGAACGGGCGCTCCATAATATTGGTAAGGCACAAGACGTGGAATCATTAACCCAGGGGGTAGAACTTATTTTTCTAAAATTCAAAGATTTGCTTAATCAAAAGGGTGTTAAGGAAATAGAGGCGATGAACCAAGATTTTGACATGGACGTCCATGAAGCTATTACAAAAATTCCCGCACCTGAAGAAAAATTGAAAGGAAAAATCGTGGATGTAATCGAGAAAGGTTATATGATGAATGATAAGATAATCAGGTATCCAAAAGTAGTTGTTGGTGAATAAAATAAATTAGGATTTGTCTAGTTTTTTATAGATATTGTGAACAGGGAGGAATTAATATAATTCATTAAAATGAGTAAAAGAGATTATTACGAGATACTTGAGGTTTCAAAGAACGCAACGCAGGAAGAAATAAAAAAATCTTATCGAAAAAAGGCCATTCAATTTCACCCGGATAAAAATCCTGGAAATACGGAAGCCGAAGAAAAATTTAAGGAAGCTGCGGAGGCTTACGAAGTATTGAGCAATCCTGATAAAAGATCTCGCTATGATCAATTTGGACATGCAGGTGTTGGTGGAGCTGCCGGTGCTGGCGGGTTCGGTGGCGGTATGACCATGGAAGATATTTTCGAACATTTCGGGGATATTTTTGGTGGTGGCTTTGGTGGTTTCGGTGGCTTTGGTGGTGGCGGAAGAAGAAGGACAGTTAGCAAGGGAGCAAATTTGAGAGTGAAAGTGAAACTTTCTTATAAAGACATTGCCAACGGAGTTACCAAGAAAATCAAGGTAAACAAATACGTGAGTTGCGATGTTTGTGGAGGGAATGGCGCCAAAAATGGTACTGAACTTAATACATGCCCTACTTGTAACGGTTCGGGCCAGGTGACCCGCGTAACACATACTTTCCTGGGGCACATGCAAACTACCAGTACATGTACTACCTGCGGTGGAGAAGGAAAAACAGTCAGCGAAAAATGTACAAATTGTTATGGAGAAGGTATCGTTAGATCAGATGAAGTCATAAATATAGATATACCTGCCGGTGTTGCAGAGGGAATGCAATTGCAATTGAATGGCAAAGGAAATGCTGCCAGGAGAGGTGGAATAAACGGGGATTTAATTATTGTCATCGAGGAAGAAGAACATCCCGAATTAATACGTGACGGTAATGACCTTGTTTATCGATTGTATTTGTCCATTCCTCAAGCAACTTTGGGTGCACCTGTTGAAATCCCAACAATTAATGGGAAAGTGAAAATAAAAATAGACCCGGGAACGCAACCCGGGAAAATTTTAAGACTTCGGGGAAAAGGATTACCAGATGTTCATAACTATGGTAAAGGAGATTTGCTGGTTAATATTAATGTATGGATACCTAAAAGTCTTACTCCTGAAGAAACTAAAATAATTTCCAAATTAGAAGATTCTGAAAATTTTGTACCTAATCCTGATAAGGCAGATAAAAATTTCTTTGACAAAATGAAAAGTTTTTTTGCTAGCTAATAAAATAGCCGAATGTATTTGTTTGAAGCCAAAGATATAAGTAAACATTTCGCAGGACACGTGGCCTTAGAAAATGTCAGCATTTCAGTGCCAAAAGGTTCTGTTTTTGGTTTATTGGGGCCAAATGGTGCTGGTAAAACTACCTTGCTAAGAATTGTTAACCAAATTACCGGGCCGGATAAAGGGAAATTGATCTATAAAGATAAACCCATGGATCAAGAGCATCTTGTTAAAATAGGATACCTCCCCGAAGAGAGAGGGTTATATAAAAAGATGAAGGTAGGTGAACAGGCAATTTACCTTGCGCGTTTAAGAGGATTAAAGAAAAAGGATGCAATGGATAAGCTTACCTATTGGTTTGAAAAATTTGACCTGATGCCCTGGTGGAATAAAAAAGTGGAAGAATTATCCAAGGGAATGCAACAAAAAGTTCAATTTATTACAACTGTTTTGCATGAGCCCGAGCTATTAATTTTTGACGAACCATTTTCAGGATTTGACCCTATTAATACCAACCTTCTTAAAAATGAAATTCTCAATTTGAAGCAAAATGGGGCAACCATTATATTTTCCACTCATAACATGAATTCTGTAGAGGAACTGTGTGACCAAGTTACACTTCTTAACAGGTCAAAGGTGATTCTTGAAGGTTCTCTTCATGAACTAAGACAAAAATACAAGGTAAATACTTATAGTGTAAAATTGCGTGCTGATTTTCCCGTTAATGACAAAGAAAATATTGAAGTATTGAGTAAAAAAGAAATGGGTGGATATATTAACCTAAGGGTTCAACTTAAAAATAAATTTACCGCTAACGAGTTTATTAAGATGATAATATCGAATAACTCGGAAATAATTTCCTTTGAAGAGGAAATTCCCGGAATGAATGATATATTTATCAAGGCAGTCGGTAATGAATTACAAGAATAAAGGGGTTACTTGACTATCTAATCTTTATTTTACCGGCGGAAATTAATGGAATATAATTCGAGATATAACCTAATAGTTTTTGAATGTCTAAGATTTTATTGATCATAAAGAGAGAAATTCTTACTCGAATATTTAAGAAGTCATTTATATTGATGAGTTTTATAGGCCCATTGTTGATTGCGGGATTATTAACCCTCGTTCAATGGGCTTCCACGGTAGAAGATAAAGAAGTTAAAGTAATTGCCGTTGTTGATAGCTCGGGATTATTTCGAAACATTTTACCCGAATCAGAACTTGTGAAATTTGAATATCCCCCCGTGTCAAATGTTTCAGAACTAAGAAAGAATTTTTACCAGTCTCACTACAATGCTATTTTGTACATCCCCTCCAATATTGTTTATCAACCAAAGGTCTTGCTACAATCTGACGAATACCCCGGTTTATCCACTCAAATATACGTGAGAGATGCAATTGAAAAGCGCATGAAGGATATCAAATTGCTTAAAATGAATGTGCCTGCCAACCTGCTTCGTTCTGTTCAACCTGGGATAATAGTCCAACCCGCGGTTTTTAATAGGAGCGGTGATATTAAGCAAGGAATGGAACAGAAAAAGATGGTTGTTGGAATAGCTAGTTGTTTCGTGATGTATTTCTTTATTTTTATATTTGGAGTACAGGTTATGCGGGGAATATTTGAAGAAAAAAATAATCGAATAATTGAAGTAATAATCTCCACGGTAAAACCTTTTCAATTAATGATGGGTAAAATTGTTGGTGTTGGATTTGTTGGTCTACTTCAATTTATTATCAAGGTAGTATTGACAATTCTATTGCTTTTTATTATTAAGTCTTTATTTTTCCCGGAACTTACTTTGAATCCTACTGAAAAACTGCTGGTAAATGATCTTATGACAGGAAAAATGCAACAGGCAGAAATAGTGCAACAAGTAAATTCATCAGGGCTAAAGGATATTTTCACCTTCATTGAAGGGATAGATTTTACTATTTTAATAGGATCTTTCATCGTGTTTTTTATCTTGGGTTACCTTTTATATGCTTCATTATTTGCTGCAGTTGGAGCTTCCTTAGATCATGATACAGATACCCAGCAATTTGTCCTACCCATTACATTACCCCTGTTATTTTCTATTTTCCTGGTTTTTATTACTATCATGTCACCGGATCATCCTTTAAGTTTTTGGTTTTCCATATTCCCTCTTACTTCGCCCATTGTCATGATGTCAAGGATCCCTTTTGGTGTCCCATACTGGCAGATTTGGGTGGCTATAGGTTTACTGGTAATTACTTTCATAGCTACTACATGGATGGCTGGAAAAATTTATCGTACTGGCATTCTTATGTATGGTAAAAGGGTTTCATATCGAGAATTGTGGAAGTGGATTAGGTATTAGATTAGGGTATTATTGCTAAATAATACCTTGGATGAGTATCCTAAAATCTTTTACCTTTATTTTTCGAGTTTTTCCATGGGTTCATGAACAAGGTTATTTTCCTCTTTAAGGGGATATTCCAATATAAAAATGATATTCCTTTATTCCGGATTTCAAGATTTAATAGCTTATTCTCGTAATTTTAGAAATGCTGTTTTAGAATCAAATGGAAATAGGATTTGTTAGGTGAAACAAAAAATCGAGTTTTTGTATAAATTGCAAAATCTCCTTTAACAGTAGGGAAACTGTTATTTGCCATATTGAATAATTAATTATTTTTTACTAGGAAAGAAAAATTTAATTGATTTTTTTAACTTTGAAATTAAAATTTAACGGCTTTTACATGGATTCGCCTTATGGACAATGATTTGCCGGTATTTGACAAAAGAAACTTCGAACTGGTTTTCAGGAACCATTTCGTTTCATTATGTCAATTTGCCCTGAAATACGTGCATGATTTGGATACTGCCAAGGAGATTGTGCATGATTGTTTTATCAATCTATGGGAAAAGCGCGAGACAATAGATACAAGCAAGCCCGTTAAATCATACCTTTCAACCTCTGTTTACAATCGTTGTTTAAATTATATTAGGGATAATAAGAAAATGGATCGCGATGAATCTCATTTTCAGAACCTAGATAATGGAGCGAGTGACCATGGAGATAAACTCATGGAAAAAGAGCTGGAGGAAAAAATAGAAAGGGTTATTGAAAGTTTGCCCGATGCTTGTAAAACTGTTTTTAAAATGAATAGGTTCGATGGGTTAAAATACTCTGAAATAGCAGGAAAATTGAATATATCAGTAAAAACAGTTGAATCGCATATGTCCAAGGCACTCAAGGTGCTCCGTGAAAATCTCTCGGATTATTTGACAATTATTATTGCTATATTTTTTTTAAATGGATAAAAAAAAGATAAATAAGTTAAATATTGAACCAGGGAAAGATAAGAATCATGTGTATTATCAATGAGCCATGAAAGAGGATAAAGAACATATCGATATTGCTGTCATTGCCAAATATTTGGCAGGTGAGGCAAATGACCAGGAAATCCGGGAGGTTAACGAGTGGCGTGAAAATGATGATGGAAATGAAAAAGAGTTCCGGGAATTTTCCAGGGTATGGGATTTATCCATGAAAAAGCATTTGGCAGGGAAAATAGATATCGATGAGGAATGGTCTATGCTTGATAAAAAATTAATTGAAAAATCAAGCACTAGTTCTACCAAAATAAAATTCTTGGGCAAAATTACCCGGTTGGCTGCTGTATTTCTCATCGGCCTTTTCACGGCTACTTTATTATACTTTCTTTTTCAACCATTTCAACAGAAAGTTGTAGCCGACAGTCATGTTAAGGAACTTTTGTTGCCAGATGGATCCCGGGTTTCATTAAACCTTGACACAAAATTAAAGTACCCAAAAAGTTTCGGGGAAAAAACAAGGGAAGTAAAATTGATTAATGGGGAAGCCTATTTCCAAGTAGAGGCTGATAAAGATAAACCTTTTAAAGTAGATGCGGGAAAAATCTTGGTAGAGGTTCTTGGTACTTCTTTTAATGTAAGTGCATTTGAAAATAATGATAAGTGTGAAATATCCGTGAATTCGGGTAAAGTTTTCGTCAAATCCAAAAAAGATGGAGATAAGAAGGTCATCTTGACCGCCGGGGAGAAAGCAGTTTATTTAAAGTCTACCGGTGAAATTAAAAAGATGGATGAAACCGATGTGAATTTTCTCTCATGGAAAACCAAGAGAATCAAGTTTAAAGATAAAAAACTGTCCCGGGTTGTTCAAAAACTTGAAGAAGTTTACCGGGAGGATATTATCATCTTGAATGAAGATTTAAATAATTGTCGATTGACCGCGACATTCGAGGGTCAATCCTTGAAGGAAGTTTTGAACGTGATTGAGGCAACTTTGGATATTTCCGTGGAAAGAAAGGATGCAAGTATTATTTTAAAAGGAGAGGGTTGCGCTGGGGAATGAGTATAAAAGAAAGTTTTACAATATTCCAATTAACCACTAATCAATAACCATAAATTTTGATTTAAGAATTTCAATTTATCATTGAACAATTTCGTTTATTTATTCCCGGTTGACCAGGGAGTAACTTAAAAATGTTTTTTCCTATTATTAGGGTAATAAACATAATTAATGGTAGTAAATTGGGTACACGCTCCATGAAAAAAACACTCTTATTCATTTGTTTATCTTTTTTTACTGGATTTTTGCTCGTGGGGCAAGATAGGGTAAATCTAAATTCTAAGGTTACAGTTGATTTTAATGATATGCCTTTGCATGAAGTGTTGAATGAAATTGGAGAAAAAGCGGGTCTTTTTTTTTCCTTAAATCCAGGGGATATTCCTCCAAGTGCTAAAATTTCATACAAGGCGAATAAGGTTCCTGTTAAGAAAATTCTTGAAGATTTGTTAATCCCATATAATTTATCTTTCACTATTGTTGAAAAACAAATTATTATAAAGCCGGTTGCTGGAAAAGAAGAAGATAAAAAGAAGGCGGAAATTCCCAACTATACAATCAGTGGTTATGTAAAAGATAAAAATGATGGTGAGATATTAATAGGAGCGACTGTATTTGTTAAGGAAATAATGATGGGAACCATTACCAATGGTTATGGATTTTACTCTCTTACCCTTCCAAAAGGATCCTATAAACTGGAGTATTCATATTTAGGCTACCAGGACATGTCAATGACATTCTCACTGGGTAAAGACAGCCATATTTCTGCAGAACTAGACCCTGGCGAAACGGTCTTGGAAGAAGTTATAGTTCGTTCTATTGAAAAAGAAGACTTGGTGGAAAAATTACAGATGAGTGAAGTTCACTTGGAACTGAAAACAGTCAATAATGTTCCTGGTTTATTAGGTGAAACAGATATCATCAAATCATTGCAATCTGTCCCGGGGATCAAATCATATGGAGATGGCTCAACTTCGTTTTTTGTTCGAGGGGGGAATCGAGATCAAAATTTAGTGTTGATTGATGAAGCACCAGTTTATAACCCATCTCATTTATTAGGATTTTACTCATCCATTATACCCGATATGATTAAGGATATAAAAATTTATAAGGGTGATATACCAGTCCAATATGGTGGACGTCTTTCTTCCTTAATAGATATTAAAACCCGGGATGGAAACATGAAAAGGTTCAATATGACCGGGAGCATAGGTCTTATTACCAATCGCTTTTCTATTGATGGCCCCATCAAGAAAGATAAAAGTTCCTATTTTCTTTCACTTAGGTCATCCCACCTGGGGTGGTTGTTAAGTAAAAGTACTGATATGGAGGTAGGGTTTTATGATTTTAATGCGAAAATAAATTATATTGGAAATAAAAATAACAGGTTTTACTTGTCTTTTTACTCCGGGAGGGACGAGTTTGGTGTTTTAGATTCTGAAAAAGATAGATTTAACATGGGGTGGGGTAATTTTACCGGGACTTTACGTTGGAATCATGTTTTTGGAGACAAATTATTTTTGAATACCACATTGTATGGAAGTAGTTATGACTATTTCCTGCTCATGGCCGAGAGAAACGATGATAAAAATTACTGGAAATCCTCAATAGGAAATTTTAGCCTAAAGACAGATTTTACCTATTATATAAATCCTACCCATAAAATGGTTTTTGGTTATGCGTGGAAAGTTCACGGGTTTAACCCGGGTAACCTTAATGAAAAATACGGTCAAAATTCCGGGATCAATATTTACGTACCAATACAACAAGCGATAGAAAAAGTCCTATATTTGAGCAACGAAAGTAAAATCAACAAACGATTTTCCATTCGCTACGGGTTGCGTTTTCCCAGGTGGCAGAACATAGGCCCAACGAGGGTTTACTTGTTTGATGAAGAACATAACCTAGATCAATCCTACACGGTGGAAAAAGATGTCACATATAATAAGTACGCTAACCTGGAACCAAAGGTAAGCACTAAATACACGTTGGATAAAAGTTCATCGCTTAAAGGTAGTGTCAGCAGGAATATTCAACACGTGCACCTTGTTTCCAATTCTATCAGTCCTTTTACTACCCCCGAGGTATGGTTGCCAAGTGGACCCAATATCAAACCCGGCAAAGCAACAATTTTTGCATTGGGGTATGTAAAGAATTTTAATTCTGCCGGTTTTGAATTGACAATAGAATCTTTTTACAAAAAATTAAAGAATCAAATCGGGTACGAATACCAGGCTAAAATGTTGTTTAACCCCTTATTGGAAGGAGAGTTGAGGTATGGAGAGGGACGAGCTTACGGGGTTGAATTCCTCGTGAAGAAGGAAACTGGAAAACTCGATGGATGGATAGGATACACCTACTCGAGGTCGTTCAAGCGGATTGAGGGGATAAATTTTGGAAGGGAATACCCTGCTTATTATGATAGGCCACACGATTTATCATTATACTTATCCTATAAACCCACCTCACGTTGGCAACTCTCGGCGAACTGGGTGTATGCAACCGGGGCAGCCTTTTCAAGCCCTACTGGTTTTTATTACTACCAGGGAAGGACAGTGCCCATATATGGCGAGAAAAATAATGATAGGCTCCCAGATTACCATAGGTTGGACATGGCAGCTAAACTACAATTGAATAAAAAAGAAAAAAGATTTTCCCATAGCTTAAGTTTTGGGCTTTTTAACGTGTATGGACATAAAAATCCTTTCAAAATAAATTTTAATAAAATTCAAGATGAGAATGGTCAAATTGTAGTTCCATCAAATTTTTATAACTACCCAAAGGTGATAAATACCTCGATATCTTTGCTCGGGACTATTCCATCAATTACTTACGTGTTTAAAATAGAATAAACATGAAGATTAATCATATATCCACCATGGGAAGAAAAAGGATCACCGGGTTGTTAAAAATTACCCTTTTGCTGGTTATATCCTGGATGATTTGGTCATGTGAAAAACAAGTGGATTGGCCAATAAAACATGAACCAGTAAAAACCTTGGTGGTAGATGCCTTAATAACCAATGAGAAAAAAGCCCATTCCGTTGTTTTATCTAGCATCGTGGAAGATCAATCAACCAAGCCGGGAATGGTATCAGGTGCGGAAGTTTCCATAAATGATGGTGATACCTTGGTATATTTAAAAGAAGATGAAAACAATGACGGAATTTATTTAACAGATTCCGCATTTAGGGGGGTAATAGGCAAAACATATACCTTGCGGGTTGTTTATAATTATAATACATACTTGGCAAAGGCAGAAATGAAACCGGTAACTCCATTTCAGAGATTAAAAGTAGCCAAGGATAATAACGATAGTCTCTATTACGTGGCCCATGTTGTCAACCAGTTTGAACATGAGAACCCGGCAATGTATCATATCCACCTGGATTGGTCAGGTGTACCGGGATATGAAAAATTGGACAAAGATAGCTGCATTGCCTTGCTTTATTACTATGCATTGCCCTCGGTGGATGTGAGTCAAATATTTTCTCCCACGAAAGAAATTGTTTATTTTCCCGCGGGTACCAAGGTAACAGAAAAAAAGTTCTCGCTATCAGAAGAACATGCCGAATTTCTTCGAAGCTTGCTCGCGGAAACCGAATGGCGCGGTGGTTTTTTTGATACCGAATATGCCAACGTGAAATCAAATATTTCCAATGGAGGAATGGGATTTTTCGCGGCATGCACGGTAATTTCCGATACTTTTCAAGTAAGTGAAAAGTGAAAATACCAGGGAAAAAATAAAAAGTTAGCAGCAAAAACTCGGGCTTGGTATATTTCGGGTAAAAATGTGCCACAATACTTGGTTAGAAGCAGTATTTACCCTCCATGTACATGTGGCGCCTAGCTTATTATTCATTTACGAATCCGCGGTGAAAATGACCATACCCAATGGGGGCACAACTATATTGATAGAGTTATCCTCACCATGATAAGGTATCGGTGAAGTTTCAACACCACCCAAATTACCTTGTCCACTTCCACCATAGATTTTAGAATCACTATTTAACGCTTCTTTCCAATATCCATCTTTGGGAACACCCACACGGTAATTATGTTTTGGCACGGGAGTGAAATTACAAATCACGAAAACTTGCTGTGATTTATCCCTATTGTACCTGGTGAAAGCCAATACGCTGTTTGCTGAATCATTGGCATCAATCCACTTGAAGCCGGATTCTTCAAAATCAACCTCGTATAAGGCTGGATTTTTTTTATAGTACTCGTTTAAGTCCTTTATCCAACGATGCATTTTTTTATGCGCATCATATTCCAAGAGGTGCCAGTCCAAACTCTTGTCATGGTTCCATTCGTTCCATTGACCAAATTCACCTCCCATGAATGACAATTTTTTCCCGGGATGAGCGAACATATAACCGAATAATAAGCGAAGGTTACTAAATTTTTGCCATTCATCGCCCGGCATTTTATTAATTAATGAACCTTTACCATGCACGACTTCATCGTGGGATAAACTAAGCATAAAGTTTTCTGAGAAAGCATACCAAATCGAAAATGTTATTTGGTTGTGGTGATATCCCCTGAATAAGGGATCCTTTGAAAAATAATCAAGGGTATCATGCATCCATCCCATGTTCCATTTCATGCTGAAGCCAAGTCCACCCGCATAAACAGGTCGTGTAACCATAGGCCAGGCCGTGGATTCTTCAGCAATGGTTTGAACACCGGGAAACTTTTCAAAAATGGAAATATTCAGGTCTCTTAAAAACTCCATTGCCTTAATATTTTCCCTACCACCATGTTCATTGGGAATCCACTCACCCTCTTTGCGTGAATAATCGAGATATAACATGGAGGCAACCCCGTCTACCCTGATGCCATCAATATGATATTTATCGAACCAAAAATGGGCACTACTGATTAGGAACTCTTTTACTTCGGCCCTACCGTAATTAAAGATATAGCTATTCCAATCAGGGTGATAACCTTGCCTGGGATCCTGGTGTTCATATAAAAAACTACCATCAAAATAATGGATTCCGTGGATATCATTGGGGAAATGAGAAGGCACCCAATCCAGGATGACTCCTATTCCTTCCTGGTGAAACATATCGATCAAGTACATCAAATCTTGGGGTGAACCATATCTACTCGTAGCGGCAAAAAATCCCAATACTTGGTATCCCCAAGAACCAGAAAATGGATGTTCCATTACCGGCAATAATTCCACGTGCGTGTACCCGGACTCCTTTACATATTGCACCAGGTCATCAGCAAGTTCCCTATAAGAAAGTGACCTGTCACCCTCATTAGGAGTATGTTTCCAAGAACCCAGGTGAACCTCGTAGATAGATATAGGGCTTTCTAGGGAGTTATTGCTTTTTCTTTCTTTCATCCACCCTTCATCCTGCCAGGCGTAATCAAGATTCCATACACGAGATGCAGTATTAGGCGGGATTTCTCCATAATTTCCATATGGATCTGATTTACTGACAGTATAATCATTTATCTCGGAAGTTATCCTGTACTTATAATAAGCACCTTCTTTTACCCCCGGTATAAAACCTTGCCAGATTCCCGACGAATCCTGCCTGGGTTGTAAGATATGTATATCTTCTTGCCATTCGTTAAAATCCCCTATTACTGATATTTTTTTTGCATTTGGAGCCCAAACTGCAAAATGAACACCATTTTGCCCTTCATGCTCAATGATATGTGAGCCCATTTTTTCATATGCATTAAAATATTTTCCTTCCCGGAAAAGATAAATGTCATATTCAGAGAAAATATCAATATCGTGGATTATTTTAGGAAATTTGGTTTTTATATCAGCTTCCATATTCCAAAAGATTTTTATTCTACATTAGAGGTTTCTATTTTTCTCGATCCCTGTTCTTTTACCAGCTCCTTTAATATATGATGAAGCCCCTGGAGCGGTATCGTGGTCCAATCCGGGCGGTTGTTTAATTCATAACCTATCTCGTATACCGATTTTTCAGCAATATATACTTTCAATAAGGATTCTATGCTTTCTTTTTCCTTGGGTACAAAAAGTGCTTGTGCCGCGGTGTCCAGGTAAGATTTTAAAAAATGATGACTCACCATGTGATACCATGAATCTAGCCAAGGTTGAAGATAAATGTCATTTTCGGGTCGAACAAAGAGATGGTTGAAATATTGTGTGTGAATAGCGTAATGAAAAGACCTGATCATTCCGGCAACATCCCTGAAAGGACTGTATTTTAATTTGCGGGTGCTAATGGATCGTGCCGGTTCTCCCTCAAAATCAATGATCGTGAAATCTTTACCCGTAAATAGAACCTGTCCAAGATGATAATCCCCATGAATTCGTATTTTTTGCGAGGGCAATCTCGCATCAAGTATATCTTTGATATCATGTAACAAGTAGCTCTCGTTTTTCAAGATAAATTCGCCTTGTTCTTTTGCTTCTCCTTTTAATTCATTGTCTCTTAATTTACTTCTTAGCATAGGAAACACCCTCTTGACCTGTGTCCTCACGGATTGGAAGAGAGATTTCTGGT
Organism: uncultured Bacteroidales bacterium; assembly: GCA_964582245.1. Lineage (GTDB taxonomy): Bacteria > Bacteroidota > Bacteroidia > Bacteroidales > CAZOSQ01 > CAZOSQ01. The sequence goes on from CAZOSQ010000001.1 coordinate 29,797, forward strand.
AAAGCAGTGAAAAAGGTTCAGGTTTGAAGTCCTGCAAGTCTTTAATAGAAGCAAGGGCAAGATGCATTTCCGCGGTGCGTTGTCCCAGCAATTCAATCATTTCTAAAAAGAAATGCCCGATATTATCTTGAAGAAGGTTTCTAGTGTTTTTCTCGTATTTATCCAATAAGCTAATAGACTCTCTTGGTGGATGAGGAAGCATTTCATGATCCGATAGCAACTTTTCAAAAAATCTTTCAATATTATTCTCGGTCAATGACCATGCTGTACCTTCGTTAGGCGTAAAACTCGTTATGATTCCGAGTGACATGATATCATGTCCGGGGGAATGGTATTCGAGGGATCCCGCGAAAGTTGGTATATGCGAAAAATCAGTTTTTTCAGTCAGTTGTTTCAAAATCTCAATTTCGGGATTAGCTCCTTCTTCCAAGGACCTGTATATCTTGAAAAAGAACTTGTCTTGGAAAAGGATGGAGGTGTTGGATTGTTCCACGCTAATTATATGAGATGAAACTTCTTCCTTAGTTTTCACGAAATCCTTTAGAATTGGGCCAAGAGTGGTTTTAATCTCACCATTTTTGCATTTGATTTTTCCTCGTTGCCCTATGGTTTTTAATATTTTCTGGTGAACATCAGCATCTATCGTGCAATCGTAAATGATCCCCTCTTCTTTGTCTATAAAAATCCGGGCCATTACGTAAGCGGGATAACTTTCTTTTATATCTAAAGAATCTTCCCCTATGGCCAAGGATATAGGTATAAGATAAGTTTCATTTGCACCTTCTACATAATCAATTTCAATAAAAAATAAAAACATGTTATAAATATCCTTTATCAGCAAAGAATGATCAATTATCTTGGTGCTCCGTATTTTTTTGGTCTTGCCGCGATACCACCGGCTATTTATAATGTAATTGGTTAGTATCTCTTCTTCTAAAGTTTTTTTTGTATTGGTTCTTAGTTGATTCCAGTCGATCCTATGAATATTAATGTCCAATTCCGGGCTTTTCCCTTCTTCTTGTTTTGTCTTCTTCGGTTTATAAAGCTCAAACCAATAATAATCATAAAATTGGAGAGGGAAAGTATAGGGCATTCCTTCTTCAATTTCCGGGAAATCATTTCGTGAAAACATTTCTTTAGGCACTTGACCTTCGTAACCATCAAGTTCCAGGTTGGCCAGTTGCGAGTGTTTCGAGAGATTGACCACGACCATGATCGTTTCATCTTCATTTTCTCTTAAGAAGGCTAATACTTTCGGGTTATTGGTATTTATGAATTTTAGGCTACCCCTGCTAAAAGCTTTGTGTTTTTTTCTTAATGAAATAAGCCTTCTCATCCACCATAATAGAGAGGAAGGATTCCTGTCTTGGCTTTCCACGTTTATAGCCTCGTAATGATACTCGGGGGAAAAAATAACAGGTAGAAATAATCTTTGGGGGTTTGCACGGGAGAACCCGGCATTTTTATCCGAAGTCCATTGCATAGGTGTGCGTACACCATTTCGATCTCCAAGGTAATAATTATCACCCATTCCTATTTCATCGCCATAATAAACGATAGGTGTACCCGGCATGGAAAAAAGTAACATGTTCATCATTTCTATCTTTCTCCGGTCATTTTCCATCAAGGGAGCCAAGCGTCTACGGATACCAAGGTTTATTCTTTGTTCGGGTTCCTTGGCAAAACTTTTATACATATAGTCCCTTTCTTCATCAGTCACCATTTCTAATGTTAATTCATCATGGTTCCTAAGGAAAATAGCCCATTGGCAATTATTGGGAATATCAGGCGTTTGCTCCAAGATATCTATTACGGGAAAACGGTCTTCCATTTTCATTCCCATGAATAACCTAGGCATCAATGGAAAATGAAAAGCCATGTGGCATTCATCACCTTTACCAAAATAAGTTGTCGCATCTTCAGGCCACTGGTTGGCTTCCGCGAGTAACATTTTATTTTCATAATTTTTATCAATATATGATCTTAATTTTTTTAGAAAATGATGAGTTTCAGTAAGATTTTCGCAATTACTCCCCTCTCTTTCATAAAGATAAGGAACGGCATCCAGGCGAAGGCCGTCAACACCTATTTCAAACCAGAAATCAATTACCTTGAATATGGCTTGTTGAACTTGTTCACTATCAAAGTTCAGGTCCGGTTGATGAGAATAAAATCTATGCCAATAATACTCTTCTGCAACAGGATCCCATGACCAGTTGGAAGTTTCAAAATCCTTGAATATAATCCTGGCGTCCTGATATTTATCAGGGGTATGGTTCCAGACATAAAAATCTCTCCATTTACTGCCTTTGGGAGATTTTCTTGCACGCTGAAACCAAGCATGTTCGCTTGATGTATGATTTAATACAAGTTCGGTGATAACATAAATATCCCTTTTATGGGCTTCCCTAACAAACTTTTTAAAATCATTCAACTTCCCGTATGTGTGGTGAATGGAGGTGAAATCAGAAATTATATAACCCCCGACCCGTAAAGGTGAAGGATAAAAAGGCAATAACCATAAAGCGTTTACACCTAAACTTT
>CAZOSQ010000002.1:0-5190 GCA_964582245.1 uncultured Bacteroidales bacterium
AAAAAAGGATACTTAGAATCCGCTCATAGCATATCAAGGGGTGGATTATATAAAGCATTGGTGGATTGCACTGTACATCGAAGTTTTGGGTTTGATATAACGAGTGATGCGGAAATAAGACCTGATGCCTTCCTTTTTGGTGAAGCTCAAAGCAGGGTAATAGTTTCTGTCTCCCCTAGTAAAGAAGATAAATTTATTGATTACATGGTTGAAAATAATATTCCATTTTCAACCCTAGGACATGTAACAAAAGAAGAACTAAGAATAGATGATTATTCTTATGGTTTTATTAATGATGTTAAAAAGGACTACGAACAAGCTTTCATCCAGTACATTGAAAAATAGATTTTTAGAGTCTAGAGGGTTCGAGTTTTAAAAACCCCGACATGAACCTGAAATGTTCAATGGAGATAATTTCTGTTATACGGGAAAAACCGATGACCAGGACCCGGTTTTTTTGAATCTATTTTTCTTTTAATATTTTAGCTCTCCAATCCCTTGTCTCCTGATAACTGGCTCATCCCCGGTACAATCCACTATTGTCGATGGAATATTTTTACCAAACCCACCATCTATAACAAGGTCTACAAGTTTTTTATATTTCTCATGGATAAGTTCAGGATCAGTCATATATTCTACCACGTTATCATCATCATCATTTATTGACGTGGTTAAAATCGGGTGGCCTAAAACTTTGACTATTTCCCTTATAATATCATTATTGGGGATTCTGATCCCCACAGTTCTTTTCTTAGCCCTAAAATACTTGGGTACGTTGTTATTCGCATTCAATATGAATGTAAATGGTCCCGGTAAATTTCTTTTTAACAATTTAAATGTAGTATTGTCAATCTGGCTGGTAAAAAATGACACGTGGCTCAAATCATAACAGATAAAAGAAAAATCGGCTTTTTGAATATCTATTCCTTTTATTAAAGCAACCTTCTCAGCTGCTTTCTGCTGAAAAATATCGCAGCCAACACCATATATAGTATCAGTCGGATAAATTATCACTCCCCCGTTTTTGACTATTTCCGCGGCTTTTCTTACTTCTCTTTGATTTGGATTCTCAGGATAAATTCTCAACAACATACGAGATAATTTTTTGAATTGCTAATGACAAAATTCGTTCCAAAACACCATATTTAAAGAGGTTTTTACTGGTATTGCAAATATAGTATTTTCACATGAATATATTTTATTTTTTTTGTGGGGTCACCTTCACATTGTTTTCAGTGAACAAAATTTGATCCAGCACAACCACCAAGTTTTAAAATTATTATTACGCTATTTTAAATTTTTTGTTATGGTTAAATATCTCGAAAGTTTTACCTTGGCTTATTCCTGCTGTTCTTAAAAAAAACAATCTTTATTATACCCGGAATGACAGGTAATTTAATTACAAAATGGAAGAATTTCCTTGAAAAGGACAATGAGCTAAACAAATTTTATTATTTTCGTTTTTATTTCAGGGGTAATCAAGAACATTCCCGGTAATATTGATTAAGAGTCATTCATGCTTAACCATGAATAACTAGGAAGAATATTCTTAATTCTCCAATTTTTTACAAGATTTTATCAATGGTTGTTTTTTTTATTTACATCGTTGCACCTATTTCAAAATGGTCATAAAGAAAGGAAAATGCTAAAAAAGATATTATTTTTCTACATATATTTATCCTGTCTCCTAACTTCTTGTTCAGACGAATTATGCCGCCAAAATACTGGTAGAGAAGCTTCATTCGGATTTTATACAATAGAAGAAGATAAAATATTACCAGCTACTGTTAATTTTGTTTCTGTTAGGGGATTAGGATTTAATGATAATCTTATTGATAGTGCGGCTAATAAGACAAGTGTTGCTTTTCCACCAGATATATTATCCGACACGACATCTGTAATTTTCACTTTCACTATTCTTGAACGAGTTGATACATGCTATACAGACACCATTTCGGATACAACTTATTGTTTGAATCATTCTCTCGACTCCATTTCCTACCATGAAAAAAAACCAGTAAAAATTTTTAACACTCACAAGGATACTGTAAAAGTGATTCATGAAAGAGAAATAACATTGGTATCACATGCTTGCGGTTACACCTATAACTTTTTCATTACATCTGTCAAACATACGAACAACCTGATTGATTCTATTAGAATTAATGAAAAAATGCTTAATGGGATAATTGATGAAAAAGACGAAGAAAAGCACCTTGATATTTATTTTTAGCATCTTGCTATTTTTACCAATCTGTCTTAATTCGCAAGATTCTATTAGAAAGCTTGGTTTAAGAGTGGGTTATGATGTCAGTAATTTAGCTTTTAACTTCTTCAATAATGAAGTGGATGAACAAGAGCTTTTGGTAGATTTTGGAATTGGTTATCGACTTTTTTTAGCTACCGAGGGTGGTTATTCAATAGTATCCTATTCCCCTAATGAAACAGGCTCTTTATATAAATTAAACGGATATTTTGTTCGCGTAGGAATAGACTATGATCTCTTGAAGAAAGGCAATAATTTATTTGTTTTTGGTCTTCGCTATTCTATGAGCAGTTTTAAACATTCAGTATCAAATATATTGATTACCAATGAATACTGGGGCAAAGAAGTAACAAACATCCCTGGATCCAGGGATCATGCAAACTGGATAACTATTTCATCGGGTCTAAAGGTAGAGATCTTCTCCAATTTCTACCTAGGATTCCTTTTCCAAGGAAATATTTTATTATCAAATTACGAGGACTCTTTGCGTCCTTATTACATTCCAGGTTTTGGCAAAACCAATAAAAATGCTAGCTTGGGAACCAGTTATTTCTTATCATACATGATTCCATTTGGTAAAGTAAAAAATAATGTTGGGAATAAAGAATAAAGTCAAAAGACTATTAAATCTTTTCCATCGGTAAATATATTTTTATGGTTGTTCCCTTGCCAATTTGACTTTCCACCTCTATCTTACCTTTATTTTGCTTGATAAAATCATGGCAAATTACCAACCCTAATCCCGTTCCCTTTTCGCCAGCTGTTCCCCTGCTTCCTCTTGATGCTTCAAACTTAAAAAGATTATCCACTATTTCGGGGGACATTCCTACTCCATTATCTTCGATAGATATCACAATATCATCCTTTTTATAACTTTTAATTATGATTTCTCCTCCTTCGTTTGTAAATTTCAAGGCATTATTCAGGAGATTTCTAATAACTGTATCAATCATATTTTTATCAGCATTCAAAACAATTCCCTCTTCTAGTTCTTGGATAAGCTTAATCTTTTTATTACCTGCAGCTGCTTTAATACTTTCAATTGTATTCTTACAAGCTTCCGAAAGATCAAATAATTCTCTTCTACATTTTATTTGTTCAGTTTGAGCTAATGACCAAGTAAGTAAATTTTCCAGTACTAATGAAGCATTTTTTGCTGAATCATATATTAACCTGATAAGTTCCTTGCTCTCTGCTGTTGATTCTGACCCTTTATTCATTAATAATTCCGACAATGATAAAATGGCATGAAAAGGATTTTTCAAATCATGGGCAATAATAGAAAAAAATTTATCCTTGGTGGAATTTAATTTTTCTAATTTTACCTGGCTTTGCATTACTTGGTTTTCGATTATATTCCTAGTTAGTGCATTTGATATAATGTTTGATATAATATCTAAAACATTTGCATTAGTTTCATCCAGGAAATTATTAGATTCACTTGAACAAACTAGTATTCCAAATACAAATTTTTCAAGGCGTATGGGTACCAGGCAAAAATTAGGAGTATTTAAAATTTCCAGGAATGATTGTAGTTCCCCCGGTACATCAGGCAGTTTTTGCAAATCATCCTGTAAAATTAACTTATCATTTTCGATACAACTAAATAATTTGTTTAGTGATTCAATATTAAATATTCTTAGCACATCATCTCCAAGAGGAAGTTTACCTTTTTCTTGCCATTCATGGTAAAAAAGTTTTTGATCAAATTTATGAATCCCGATAAGACTTATTCTATCAAGGGAAAATTCATTGGCTATTTTTTGAAAGGAATTGCTAATTTTATTACTAAAATAATCGATAGAATTAAAAAACTCGATTACTTCCAAGAAAATAGATTTATTAAATTGCTTTGAGTTATTGCTTACTTCTTCTAATTTTGAATTATAAGAGGATTCAAAAGCTACTTCTAATATGGCAAGTTGATTATTTTGCCACAATATAGGTGTCATATTTGAATGAAAATTTGTCCCCCTTGTTTTTTCCTTGAATATGGTTTCATGATGTCCTTGACATTTCGAATCATTTTGTCCTAACCTTGATATAGGACATTCCCTACATGCTTTATCCCCGGGAGGATTATGATAAGAAAGTTTTTTCCAGCATTCCTTACCCTCTATATTTCCAAAACGATGCCTGGAAAATTCATTTGCGTAGAGTATTTTGAAGGAATTCATGTCAATAATGCTTATAAAAACGGGTAACTTATCCAATACTGATAAAGTAACCTTACTATCAGCAATCACAATTTTCTTGTTAATAATGTCATTAAAATTCATATTCTCCATTTTAAATATCCCCCTAATTTGTCTTAATTTTTACTTGATAGGAGTGGCTAGAAGGTAAAGAAAAATGCCAACCAGGAGAAGTACCTGTCGGATATGTAATATCAATTTTTTCATATTCTTCTAAATCCTCTTTGATTTTAATTTGCACCCTGTAAGAGTCAAAAGAACCCTCCTCCTTTTGAGTAGCGACTGCATCTCCCTGTTCTTTAATTTCTTTATTACCAGCTTTTATTTCTTCTTTTCCAGTAGTTAAACCTTCTTCATTAAACTGCATATCAATATTTTCTAATCTCTCAACTTCCTGGATATCCTTTCCTGGACTTATTTCAGGAGAATTATTTTCTTGTTCATCTTGTATTTTTTCCGTAGTCAATTCCAATCTAGAATTCTCAACTTTCTCATCTTCCTCTTCCAAAAAGAGTTGTTTTTTCATGAATTTATAAATATTGCTACGGACTTTAAATACTTCATCTTGGTTATTAACAATAAATTCTTCATTTTTTTCAATATCCACTTGATTAAAATAGGACCATTTCGTTTCAATTTTTCCTTCCTTGTATTCAACATCTTTTAAATATGAAGAATCAATTTGTGATATTTTATTAGACCCTGGATTGTTTTCGTTCATATATTCCA
>CAZOSQ010000002.1:5200-30949 GCA_964582245.1 uncultured Bacteroidales bacterium
AAATATCTTCTAGTCCGAATCCTTTTTCCCTAGATGAAGTAAAATATACTTTCTTTGCTTGATTATCTGGAAAAAAATATAAATCGTTGTAAGGAGAATTTACTGGGAATCCCAGGTTTTCGGGTTTGTTCCACTGATTTTTTTCCTTATCAAAGTGACTCCGAAAAATATCAAATCCCCCCATTGAATTATGACCTTCCGAACTAAAATAAAGGGTACTTGTATGTACATCAAAATAAACAGCCTCTTCATTATAAGGAGTATTTATAATTTCTCCCATATTAATTGGATCCTGCCATTTCCCGTTTTTTCTAATAGTATAATATATATCACTTCCCCCGATTGATTTACCGGGCCTATAACTTATAAAAAAAAGGGTATCTCCAGTAGAGGTTAAAGTTGCCGAGGTTTCCGTGAATTTTGAATTAATAGTACCGGGAAAATATCTTGGTTTTCCCCAGTGATCTTCCTCCCATAATCTCAAGTACAGATCTCCATCATTAAGTTCACCATCATAAAAGATCAAAGTATTCCCATTGGGAGCGATTCCCACGATGACATTATTAAATTCTCCCCTGTTATCAAAAAAGAGTTTTTCCGGTTTCGACCATTGACCATTATTATACATTGTAAAATAACTATTTTCTATCGCAACTGGATCAACTCCTTCTTCTTGGCTCCTCCAACTTACTGAGCTAAAATATAATTTATTGTCACTGCCAATAATAGACCTATATTCTGGATAAGGTGAATTAATTATATTACCAATATTCACCAAGTTGACTGTATTTGAATCTATTACACAAAACTCCAATCCATTTTTACATTCCCTTATTTTCTTTTGAGTATTCATTTTTAAGGTAGGGAAATTTAATGATGAAGCTGATTTTTCAAACTCCCTGAAACAAGCTATGGCAGAATCAAACATATAAGCATATTGATATGCCAATCCTTTATAAAATAATATAGAGGTATCCATGGATTTGTCTAACTCAACGGCCTTTTTTAAATATTGTAATGCATTTGTTTTAGGATAAGCAAACAAGAAACAAATTCCAATATGAAAATTTAAACCTGCATCTATAGAAAAATGCTCGTAAATCTTTAGGTAAGAATTCACGGCAGATTGATAGTTTTTTTCAATAAAAGATTTATTTCCTTCATGTAGATTTTTTTTTATCTTTTTATATTCTACCTTATCAACAAAATCTTTTTTTGACAATTTAAGGGATACTTGCCCAAATGTCCCCGGGAATAGAAAAAAGGTCATCAATATTAGTACCAGTAATATTTTTCCATTTATCTTAATCATAATTTATTCTTTTCCCCGGTGAAATAAAATTCTTGATTATGATCACCGGGTTAAAAGTTGGTTTTATTCACTTGATGTTGTGTTTAATAATAGGTATTTACGTTTTTTTCTTAATAAGGTTTTATATAAAGTAATGGAATGAATTTGCAATTAAATGGGTTCTGTATTTATTTTAAAAAAATACAACCGGGCAATTTGTAGAAGCTGATTTTCAACTAATGTATTTCCTTGATGATCAAATAAATTAATCATTTTTACTCGTAAGGCTAACCTTTACTTATCCTTTCCGTAAAAAAAATGAATAATCATATATTGTAAAAATAAAGCAATTAGATGAGAATATTTCTTATCATAAGTTTTCTATTCCTGGGATTAAATGCTAAATCCCAAGGAGGAAACTATTATTTAAAAAATTACGAAATTCCCTTGCAAAATCTCGAGCATAAATATTTTTCTAGCGTTCAAGGAATTGATGGTCAGGTATTTTTTGCAAATATACATGGTGTATTAATTTATGATGGTGCGCATTGGGAACTTATAAACACTCCCTCTACACCATATTCTATTGGTATACATCCTTTTGATGAAAATATTCTTTTAGCAGGATGCCTGGAAAGTTTTGGAATGATACGTAAGAATGGGAAAAATCAATTTTACTACACTGCGCTCCTTGATTCAGGAATTCAAAAAAAAATAACCAATATTATAAACCTAGGAAAATCAAGTTATTTTTATTCTTCCGATGCCCTATATATTTATAATTTTGAAACAAACACTCACAAAATTATCAAACCTGGAAATAACTCTAACTCTTTTAACGGATTTTTCCGGTACAAGGATCAAATTTTTGTAAATATCAAGGATAAAGGATTGCACATCTTAACCAATGATAATTTTATTGCAAATGATAAACAGAATGTTTTTGGTGATGAATCTATTATAAATGCCGAAATATTTGATGAAAATAGGATAATTATTGCTACAGATAAGGGCAATTTCTATCTTTTTGATGGTCATAATTTTTCTCCCTATTCCTTCCAGGGAATAAATTATATACAGGTAAATTCCCTATCAAACATATTGAAATTATCCGAGGATGAACTCATTATTTCAACACTTTCAGGGGGTTGTATGGCAATTAATACGAAAATGAACCGTGAAGAAAAAATTATAAATTATCAAGGTGGGCTTCCCGATGATGAAATTTTCACGATGTGCAAAGATAATCAAGGGGGGTTATGGATTGCCCATGAATATGGAATCACCCGCGTCGACAAAAGAATTCCTGTTAGAAATTATTCGGTTTACCCGGGGTTAGAAGGAAACCTGTTTTCAAGCTTCCTTTTTAAGGATCAACTTTATATTACCACCAGTGAAGGAATTTTTTATCTTGACACTGTCACAAGCTACAAGGACATTGAATACTTGATTAAAAAAGAGCAGAAAAGCCAGAACTACATTTACAAGTATAAAAAGAAGAAAATAATTAAAAAAGAAATTAACATTAGTTTTCATCCTCAAGATAAAGATGGAAAAATACTCTTAGATAGCACTCCCATTATTTATGATATTCCTATCGAGTTTGAAATTGAAATTGATTCGGTTTCGGGAATAGTTAAAGACATATTTGAAAATGTTACACAAAAAAGAATATATGCCAAGCATACTATTCCTTACATGTTTAAAAAGATAAAAGGGATCGAAGGTAAATGCCGTCAAATATTTAATGTTGGGGAACAATTAGTGGCTTCCACAAATTTTGGAATTTTCGAGATTAAAAATGGTGTTGCAAAACAAATAATAAAAGAGCAATATATTCACTACCTGGTTAAGTCGATGTATCCAGATATCTTACTTGCCGGGCATAATGATGGATTAACCATATTAAAGTTTGAAAAAGATAAATGGTCAGTACAAGAATATGTTGACTTAAATGCTCCTGTTTATTCGATCGCGGAGAAAAAAGGTAATTTACTATTAGGATCGGATAATTATGTTTATAAAATTAGACACAAAAATTACAAGGATCTTGAACAGCCGATTTCATTTAATATACATAAAAAATATAAAGAACAAATAATCGTAAGGAATATAGGCAACCAGTTGTCTATTTTTTCAAGAACCGGGAATTATTATCTTGATCCTGTTTCACAAGAGCTATTGAATGACCCTGTCAAAAATTATAAGGATAGCTCTAACATAATATTTTACCAAGAAAACAATACATGGGTTAAAGATAATAATCATTGGATAAATCTAAATAACCCGGATCTTAACCTGTCTCAACTAAAATTCTTTTTAAACCTTTTTTTATCCATAGAAGATATACACGTAGATGAAAAAGGTAATCTCTGGGTCATAAGTGAAAATAATCTATATTGTATTAGCGAATCAGTTAATAATGGAAAAGATAAAAATTTATCTATTTATATTAATAATGCACGTGACAGTAAAGGTAATCTTTTGGATATAGGAAACTTGTTGCTACCTTACACGAATAATTCGTTAACCATAGATCTTTCCTCATTGTATTATCTAGGCGAAGAATCTTTCAAATTTCAATATCATATTGAGGGCTTGCAAAAGAAAGCTATATGGTCAACAGAACCTACTGTTAACCTGCCTTATTTACCTAGTGGGCAATATTATTTAAGAATTCGTGGAAAAAATATTTTTGATGAAGTTAGTGAAGATATATTGTTGCCTTTTAAGATCATGAAACCTTTTTGGGAACAAACTTGGTTTTATATTTCTACTTTTATTTTATTATCCTTAATTGTCTTCTTGTTGATCAAATTCAGAACTCGCCAATTAGAAAAAGCTAAACAAATTCTACAACAAAAAGTACTATTGGCCACAGCCGAAATTCGAAAACAAAAAGAGGAACTGGAAATTGCCTATGAGAAGATAGAAAAGAAAAATTCAAATAGCACCGCCAGTATCGTATATGCTGAAAGAATACAAGAAGCTATTTTGGCTCTTGAATTAAATATAGCTCAATCATTCCGTGAATATTTTATACTTTACCATCCGTTGCATATCGTGAGTGGAGATTTCTATTGGTTTCACCAGCATGAAAACATTGAAATTATAGTAGCAGCTGATTGCACGGGGCATGGTGTACCCGGGGCATTTATGTCGATGATAGGAGCTTCTCTTCTAAACGAGATTATCAAAGAAAAAAATATTTTTGATCCTGCAAAAATATTAATGTTGTTGGATGAAGGCATAACAAAATCACTGAAACAGGATCGTGAAGATGCAGAAACCTCCGATGGGATGGATATAGCAATTTGTACAGTTTATCGTGAAAAAAAAGAAATACACTTTGCTGGTGCACACAATCCTTTGCTAATTGTCAAAAATGGTGAAATGAAAGAAATTGATTCGGATAGGTATGGTATAGGTGGAAAATTGTTTATGCCTATCAAAAAAACATTTTCTACTAAAATCATACCATTTGAAGAAGATGCCTGCTATTATATTTTTTCAGATGGATATGCGGATCAACCCGGTGGACCTAAAAGAAAAAAATTTAACTATGGACGCCTTTACCAATTGTTAATTGATATCAGTCCTCAAGAAATGGAAAAACAAAAAATAATACTTGAAGAAAATTTAATAGCGTGGATGGAAGATTTTCCCCAAAGAGATGATATTTTATTAATAGGATTTAAAATTTAATGATTAAATACTTATTTTTAATAAATTAAAAAATTAACTTTGCGTTTTTAACAAAAAAAATACATGGAAGTTTTAAAAATTGAAGGGACTATTGACTCCCCGCAAATTATTTTAGATCCGGGTAATAAAAAGTTTGAATTATCTGGCCAATCTCTTCCCGAGAATCCTGCTAGTTTTTATGCACCAGTATTTGAATGGTGTAATAAATATAAAGAAACTCCACTGGAATCTACAACGTTTGATTTCAAAATGGAATATCTTAATACCTCATCCACTAAGATGATCACCGAATTAATATACAAATTGAAGGATATTATTGATGTCGGTAAAGAACTTAAAATTCATTGGTACTATGAACCCATGGATTTTGACATGAAGAAGTTGGGTACGGATATTTCTTATATAACCGGAATTCCATTTGATTTTTTTGAACTTGATGAGGACGAATAGCTTTTTTTTAATAATTTGTCAATCTATTTTTTTTATTTTTATTTCAAAATAGTATCTTCTTCATTTTTATTTTCTTCACCCTCCTTATCCTCTTCTTGTTCCCAATCATATGTTTTCCTTTGGGGGCCATGATGTCTATAAACAATGGAGACAATAATTCCAGAAATAGCACCCGCGGAATGACCTTCCCAGGAAATGGATTCCTCAATCGGGAACAAGTACCATATCATACTCCCATACAAGAAAATAACAAGGAAAGAATGGGCCATTAATCCAAAATGATTTCTTAATATTCCGCTCATGAAAACAAAAAAGGCCAAGCCATAAATAATGCCACTTGCACCTATATGATAAGCTTCCCTACCGAATAACCAAATTCCTAACCCTGAAAAAAAATAGATCGTGAAAAAAACCCGATAGGATATTTTCCGGTAAAAATAAAAAGTTATCCAACTGAGAACTAAAAAAGAGTAAGTATTATTGAAGATATGCCAGAAATCCCCATGTACAAGTGGAGCTGTTATAATTCCTAACAACCCTTTAATTTTTAACGGGTAAATTCCAAAATAATGGATCTCAAGGTCGAGGAGCTCAGCTGTTGACCAAATCAACCACATGAGTATATTAAATAGCACTGGTAAAACCAGGCTGTGAAATAATCTTCTTTTTTCGGAAATTTGGTTATTTTGCTCCATTCAATTTCTTTTTGGCCAACCAAAACCTACCCGGAGAATCAAAAATTCTACCAATAGCTATACCAAGTATTGGAATAAATCAGGCTTCTGGTTTAAATATTCAAAAACAAACTTCTTTTCCTTCATTCTTTCCAGCAGGGGTTGAAAATCTTCTTTTTTATGTAATTCTATTCCTATGACGGCTGGACCTAGCTCCCTGCTGGTTTTTTTCGAATATTCAAAATGAGTAATATCGTCATTGGGCCCCAACACGTTCACGACAAATTCTTTCAAAGCTCCTGCTCGTTGGGGAAATCTTACTATAAAATAATGTTTTAAACCTTCAAAGAGTAAAGATCTTTCCTTTATTTCTTCCATCCGGGTAATATCATTATTACCTCCACTGACAATGCTTACCACCGTTTTCCCTTTTATCGCTGTTTTATAATGGTTTAAAGCACTAATAGAAAGAGCCCCGGCAGGTTCTAAGACAATAGCATCTTCGTTATATAATTTTAAAATAGTAGTACAAACTTCTCCCTCGGGAACGGTTACGACTTCGGTTAATAATTCCCTGCAAATTGAAAAAGGTATATCTCCAATTTTTTTTACTGCTGCTCCATCAATAAACTTATCTATGGTCTCCAAGGGTATATTTTTATCATTCGCCAATGATATTTTCATGGAAGGAGCACCCTTGGGTTCCACTCCTATAATTTTTGTTTCTGGTGAAAGACCTTTAAAAACAGTGAGAATTCCCGAAATCAACCCGCCACCCCCGACAGGAACAAATATGTAATCAATTTTCTCATGGGCATCTTGCAATATCTCCAAGCCAACAGTCGCCTGACCTTCAATAACTTTTATATCATCAAAAGGATGTATAAAATTGCTACCATGAAAATTACAAAATTCTAAAGCTTCCTTTTCGGCATCATCATAAGTATCTCCTGTTAACACGATATCAACTTGTTCACCTCCAAACATTTTTACCTGGTTGATTTTTTGTTTGGATGTAGGACCCGGCATAAAAACAGTTCCCTTAATTTTTAGATTTTTACAAGAATACGCTACACCTTGCGCATGATTTCCAGCACTGGCACAAACAACACCTTTTTGCAATAGTTTTTTATCAAGGCTATTTATTTTATTATAAGCCCCCCTAATTTTATAGGAACGAACCACTTGAAGGTCTTCTCTTTTCAAGTAAATATTAGCACCAAGATTGTTCGATAAGTTCAGGTTTGGTTGCAATGGAGTGCGAACAGCAACATTTTTCAACTTGGTCCATGCTTGCTGTATGTTCTTCAAATTCGGCAAGTGTTTCATTTCAACCCCGGTTATTAATCATTTTTTCTTTTACAAAGCTAAGCAAAGTTTATCGCAAATGATTAAAAAATGGTACTTTTACATCAAAATATTCATTGTCTTTGAATAGTACGAAGCACATACCAATTTATAGTTTAGATGAGTTTCAACCAGGTAAAAACAGGCTTTACCAGGTGGAAGTTTTTGATGCTAACCGTCATTTTAATGTCCAATATCCACATCGTCATGATTTTTACGAGGTTCTTTACCTTTGTAATGGTTCGGGTTATCATTTAATAGACAGCAACAGGTACAAAATAAAACCTCCATGCATTTTTTTTCTATCACCTGGGCAAACCCATAATCTAGAATTATCCCATGATATAGAAGGTTATATTTTTCTCTTTACAGCAGAATTTTATCTCACGAACCAACGAAATAAAAATAGGTTACTCAATTTCCCCTTCTTTTTCTCAGTAGATCAAGAAAACCCTCCCCTATTTTTAAAAAAAGAAGAAGATAATCATTTTTTAAAGTCCCTTTTCACCCGCGGATGTATGGAAGTAGAAAAAAAGTCAGTGTATCCTGATGAAATAATCCGTTCATTACTAGATATTATTTTGCTTACCTGTGATCAGCTTTACCCGGAAGAATTAAGACCACTTAAAAAAGGAAAGGGTCATATATTAGCAAAAAACTTTCTCCTGTTAATCGAGGAAAATTACCAAAATAATTTAAGCGTTGAAGAGTATGCCAAATTTCTTGCTGTTACTCCAAATCATTTAACTCAAATGGTAAAGCAGATCATGGGAAAAACATGCCATTCTATTTTGCAAGAAAAACAAATTTCTGAAATAAAACAGTTTCTAATTCATAGCAACATGACAGTTTCGGAAATAGCAGAAACAATGAATTTTGTTGACCAGTCCTATTTTACTAAGTTTTTTAAAAAACATACCGGGATAACTCCCTTACAGTTTCGAAAAAAATCCATGATAAATACCTAAAATTATCATGTTTTTTACACCCTCTTATCATTAAATTATCATTTCTTTGTTATCTATTTTCTAATTAAAATGTTTAATTAAAATAATAAAGAAATGGCGAATTATTTTAACACTTTACCATTACGTCTCCAGTTGGAACAACTAGGTAAATGTGATTTCATGGCCCTAGAAGAATTTTCCAACGGTGTTGAGAAATTAAAGGGTAAAAAAATTGTGGTCCTAGGTTGTGGGGCTCAAGGTTTAGCCCAGGGATTAAATATGAGAGACAGTGGGTTGGATATTTCTTATGCGCTTCGGCAAGTTGAAATTGATGAAAAACAAGTATCTTACCAAAATGCCGTTGAAAATAAATTTGATGTAGGAACCTTTGAAGAAATGGTACCTAAGGCTGATTTGGTTTTGAACTTGACACCTGACAAATATCATACATCTGTAGTAAATTCTATTCTACCCTTGATAAAAAAAGGAGCGTGTCTTTCTTATTCACATGGATTTAATATTGTTGAAGAAGGTATGGACATCAGGGATGATATTACCGTTATTATGGTTGCCCCTAAAGCTCCTGCTTCAGAGGTAAGGGCCGAATTCTTACGCGGTTTTGGTGTTCCTACTTTAATTGCTGTTCACAGGGAGAATGATCCGAATGGAGATGGTCTTGAAATAGCTAAAGCTTATTGTTATGGAACAGGTGGCCATAGGGCTGGTGTTTTACACTCTTCTTTTGTTGCCGAGGTTAAATCGGATTTAATGGGGGAACAAACCATACTTTGTGGAGTTCTTCAAAGTGCCTCTATCCTTTGTTTTAATAATATGATAGAAAAAGGGATTGAACCAGGATATGCCTCTAAACTTGTACAATATGGTTGGGAAGTTATTACGGAAGCATTAAAGCTTGGCGGAATAACAAATATGATGGATAGGCTGACCAATCCAGCCAAAATTAAGGCATATAAACTAGCTGATGAATTAAAGCAAACCATGCGTCCTTTGTTCGAAATTCATATGGATAACATTATGTCTGGAAAATTTTCCTCTACTATGATGGAAGATTGGGCAAATGGGGACAAGGATCTTCTTAGGTGGAGAGCCGCCACTGCCGAAACTGAATTTGAAAAAACACCCGCAACCAATGTTGAAATTCCTGAGCAAGAATATTTTGACAATGCCACCTTAATGGTTGCTTTTATTAAAGCTGGTGTTGAATTAGCCTACGAGGTAATGGTAGAAACAGGTATAAAAGGAGAGTCTGCTTACTACGAATCTCTTCACGAAACTCCTCTTATCGCTAATACTATAGCTAGAAAGAAATTGTACGAAATGAACCGTGTAATTTCTGATACTGCAGAATACGGTTGTTACCTATTTGATCATGCATGTAGACCCTTATTAGCTGATTTCATGAAAAAAATAGAAGTTAAAGAAATTGGCAAAAACTTTAACGAAGGAATTAACAACCGCGTGGATAATAAAGAACTGATAGATATTAACAGGAAAATTAGAACCCACGAAATTGAAATTATGGGAGCCAGGTTACGTGGTGCCATGGCTGCTATGAAAGCAATCATTGAATAATTTTCACAAACAAAAAGCAGGATTTTCCTGCTTTTTTAAATTAAAAAAAAGGGGCATTTAGCCACTTTTTCATTATGTCAAGGTCTAATTTAAGACTGCTGGTTTTCAACATTTTCTAAGAATTGTGCCAGTAATTCATTTTTTTCCTTCGTTACCGCTATTCTCCCAGAGCGTGTAAATTGTAGCACTTCGAATTCCTTCAATTTTTCAAATAATTCCTGTGTTTCATCAGAATGTCCAGTTTTTTCAATCACTGTATATTCTGCAGTAACCTCCAAAATACGAGCACTATATTTTCTTATGATACGCTCCAACTCAGTATTTGCAATCAAACTTTCGGTGGGAACCTTATAAAGTGCAATTTCTTGGTAAACAACTTCATCATTTGTATGAAAATATGATTTTGTTACCTCTACCAATTTTTCAATTTGCTTGGTAATTTTTTCGACTTGCTCCCTTGTGTCACGCACCACGATAGTAAACTTGTGCAATCCTGGAATGGCCGATTCAGAGACAGTAAGGCTTTCAATGTTTACATGCCTCCTGGTAAATATGATCGTGATCCTATTCAGTAATCCTATATGATTCTCGGAAAAGGCCGATATTGTGAATTCTTCAATCATAATTTTAAAAATTTAAAAACGTAAATACAAAAATTATCCTAATAATATATCAGAAACAGAAGCTCCTGTTGGAACCATTGGGAAAACATTATCTTCTTTCTCAATTTCAACTTCCAGTAAGAAAGCACCAGGAGTATTCAACATTTCTTTTATAGCATCATCTAAATCTTCTCTCTTTTTTACCCTCTTTCCATTAATGCCAAATCCATCAGCAAGTTTCATGAAGTCTGGGTTTATTAAGCTTGTTTCGGAATAACGCTTATCGAAAAATAGTTGTTGCCATTGTCTTACCATACCAAGGAATTTGTTATTTAATAGGATGACTTTAACGTCAATACCAGATTGGAAAATAGTTCCAAATTCCTGTATGGTCATTTGTATTCCACCATCTCCGATAAATGTAACAACCGTTCTATCGGGAGCAGCCATTTTTGCACCCATAGCTGCTGGAAGACCGAATCCCATCGTTCCTAGGCCACCAGATGTAACAATGCTTCGGAAATTTTTCATTTTAAAGTACCTGGTAGCGGCCATTTGATGTTGACCTACATCAGTTACCAAAATAGCTTCCTGGTTAGTTTGCTCACTAACTCGTCTTATTACTTCCCCCATTGTAATACCATCCTTACTAGGATAAAGGTCTTTTTCAATAATCTTTTCGTATTCTACTTGGTATGCATCATTAAATTCTTTAACCCATTCATCATGTTTATTATCTTTAATTTTCGCGGTCAACAAGGGTAAAGTATCCTTAACATTTCCCAGTAAAGGAATATCAACCTTGACGTTTTTATTAATTTCCGCGGGATCTATTTCCAAGTGGATAATTTTTGCTTGCTTGGCATATCTCTTTAAATCACCTGTTACCCTATCGTCAAAACGCATTCCTATCGCGATTAAAACATCGCACTCATTAGTTTTAATATTAGGCCCATAATTTCCATGCATTCCTAACATACCAACATTTAGAGGATGATCACTTGGCAAAGAGGTAAGTCCCATGATGGTCCACGCAGCAGGAATACCCGCTTTCTCGAGGAAAACTTTTAATTCTTGCTCTGCCTGCCCAATTAAAACACCATGTCCAACAAGAGCAAATGGTTTTTTAGCATTGTTGATAATATCGGCAGCTTCAGCAATATTATTCTCATTATATTGGGGTACAGGAATATACCCCCTAATATAATCACATTTTTTGTATTCAAAATTTTCTAAAATACCGAATTGTGCATCCTTTGTAATATCTATTACAACAGGCCCCGGCCTCCCGGAATTTGCAATGTAAAATGCTTTTGCAATTGCCCCAGGTATTTCCCCTGGTTTTGTAACTTGGCAATTCCATTTTGTAATTGGCATAGTGATTCCAACAACATCGGTTTCTTGAAAAGCATCTGACCCTAAAAGGGGTGAAGCAACCTGTCCAGTGATAACTACCATTGGAGTTGAATCAATCATTGCATCTGCCAAACCTGTAACAATATTTGTAGCCCCGGGCCCGGATGTTGTCATTGCGACACCTGCTTTACCCGCTATCCTGGCATAACCTTGCGCCGCATGTACAGCACCTTGTTCATGCCTGGTCAAAATGTGCTTTATCCTATCTTGGAAATCCATCATGGCATCATATATAGGCATAATTGCTCCACCTGGGTATCCCCAAATTAAATCAACCCCCTCGTTGAGCAAAGAAAGCAAAACAGCTTCTGAACCGCTTATATTAGTGGCTTTCTCAATACTTGTAATTTTTTTTGTTCCAGTTTCCATATTTCTTAAATCATTTCGGAATATTTATTAATTTTTATTATTAATTCACACATACTGAGGGATCCATTATTTTATTTCCCTGACGGCTCCTGTATCTGCACTGGTCACTAAACTTGCATAAGCCTTAAGCGCGGTAGAAATTTCCCTTTTCCGCCCGCTTGGCTTGAATGCATCACCTCCTTTTTTCTTTTCTTCCTCCATACGTAGTTTAATTTCCTGTCCCGATAGGACAAGATTTATACTTCTATTAGGTATATCTATCTCAATGGTATCATTATCTTTAATAATGGCTAATTCGCCTCCTGCTGCCGCTTCTGGAGAGATATGCCCTATGGATAAACCCGAAGTTCCTCCTGAGAAACGTCCATCTGTTATCAATGCACAGCTTGTTCCCAGTTTCTTTGATTTTATATATGATGTAGGATATAACATTTCTTGCATACCCGGTCCGCCCCTGGGTCCTTCATAACGAATGACAACCACATCGCCAGCCTTAACTTTTCCATCCAGGATCCCGTCACAAGCATCATCTTGTGATTCAAATACTCTTGCTGTTCCTTTAAATTTAAAAATAGATTCATCGACACCGGCTGTTTTAACTATACATCCTTTTTTGGCAATGTTTCCAAATAAAACAGCCAGTCCCCCATCTTTAAAGTAAGCATTGTCATAATTTCTAATGCAGCCATTTTGCCGATCCATATCTAACTCCTTATACATGTAACCCTGGGATCCCATTTCAAGATTCTTGATACCAGCAGGCCCACTTTTATAAATATTTCGTGCACTTTCGCTTGTATTCGGATTCATGATATCATATTTCTCAATTGCCTCTCCTAAAGTAAGTAAATCCACCCTTTTTGTCGAGGTATCTAATAAACCTGCACGACCTAATTCTGCCATAATACCTATAATACCACCGGCCCGATTTACATCTTGCACGTGATAGTCTGAACTAGGAGCAACCTTACATAGAACCGGGATATAACGAGATAATCTATCAATATCTTGCAAGGTAAAATCAACATTTGCCTCCTTGGCTATGGCTAAAATATGTAATACTGTATTGGTGGAACCACCCATGGCTATATCCAAGGCCATTGCATTTTCAAAAGCAGCTTTTGTCGCAATAGAACGAGGTAATACCGAGTCATCCCCTTCATCATAATATTTCCGGGTTAGGGTAACTATTTTTTCAGCAGCTTCCTCGAATAACTTAAACCTGTTTTTATGAGTTGCTACCACGGTTCGATTCCCTGGAAGTGCCAAACCAATCGCTTCGTTTAAACAATTCATGGAGTTGGCAGTAAACATTCCCGAACATGAACCACATGTTGGACATGCATTCTGTTCAACAAGTGACAATTCTTCATCAGATATTGAATCATCAGCAGCCATTACCATGGCGTCTACAAGGTCATAATCTTTATTATTGACCCGTCCTGCCTCCATTGGACCCCCAGAAACAAATACAGTGGGAATATTGAGTCTCATGGCTGCTATTAACATACCGGGTGTAATTTTATCACAATTGCTAATGCACACCATGGCATCCACTTTATGGCCATTTATCATGTATTCAACACTATCTGCTATTAAATCCCTTGAAGGCAGAGAGTAAAGCATGCCATCATGTCCCATGGCTATTCCATCATCAATAGCTATTGTATTAAATTCTGCAGCAAAAAATCCATGTTCTTCTATCTTTTGCTTTACCAATTGTCCTATTTTATGCAAATGCGTATGCCCCGGGACAAATTGTGTGAAAGAATTTACCACGGCAATAATTGGCTTCCCCATCTGGTTTTCCTTCATCCCTGCAGCACGCCATAAAGAACGAGCGCCAGCCATTCGTCTTCCCTGTGTTGTTGTCGAACTTCGTAAAGCATTTCCCATTTTTCAATTTTTTTTAATTAAAAAAGCCATTCTTTTTTGAGAATGGCTTACATATTTATTTTCTTAATTTTTACATACCATTCTCACTGCATCCGTGAAGCAATCACGACCACCACAACTACAGTAATTAAAGTATGTAATTTTAATTTCATTTTTCTTATAATTTATGTCACAAATATAATGATATTTACTAAATATTAAAATCACTTTTAAAAAAAATAATAAAAAAATAACAGTAAACAAGAAAATTCTTTTTTTAGATGTGTATAATAATTTCTACATCAATATAATGTTATTTTTTTTACATTCAAGTAAAACATCATGAGGCCAAATACTCGCTTGTATTTCTCCAATATGTGCTTTTCTTAAAAAATACATGCATAACCTTGATTGCCCGATACCTCCTCCCATGGATAAGGGTAGATGTCCATTGATCAACCTCCTGTGAAACATGAGTTCTTTCCTATCCTCGTTCCCGGAAATTTTCAATTGGTGTAAAAGAACGTCTTTATCTACTCGTATACCCATGGAGCTAATTTCGAAGGATCTTTCAAGAACAGGGTTCCATACAAGAATATCCCCATTTAAGCCTTTGTAACCTTTTACTGTTTCCGTACTCCAATCATCATAGTCAGGTGCCCTTTTATCATGAATAGTGCCATTTGATAATTCACCACCTATGCCGATAACAAAAGCAGCACCATGTTTTCTAACAAATTCATTTTCACGTTGCTGTGGTGAAAGATCCGGGTACATCTGAAGCAACTCTTCTGTATGAACAAATTGAATTTCCGAAGGAAGAATAGGTTTTATAGCCGGGTAATTTTCATATACTATATATTCCGTTCTCTTGAAAACTGAAAATATCCTGGAAACAATTTCTTTCAAAAAATCTAGATCCCGGTTTTCATTGGAAATAGATTTCTCCCAATCCCACTGATCAACATATAATGAATGAATATTACTTAATTCTTCATCGGGTCTTATGGCATTCATATCCGTGTATATCCCGTATCCTGTAGCAATATTATAATCAGCTAATGCCATCCTTTTCCATTTTGCTAGCGATTGTACCACCTGTGCAGCTGAATTATCCATGGTTTTTATATTAAATTCGACAGGTTTTTCCGTCCCATTCAAATCGTCATTGACCCCGGTACCTTTTAACACAAGCAATGGAGCTGTCACTCTTCTCAACCTTAATTCAGAGGCAAGATTAATTTCAAAAAAATCCTTAATTAATTTAATCGCTTTCTCCGTTTGTTTTAAGTCTATATATGGCTTATAATTTTTAGGGATATAAAGATTTTTTGTCATTACAGTTGAATATTAAATATTAGAATGACAAATGTAAAAATTTTTGTTAGAGGAAAATAAAAAAAATGACAAAACTCACATTTTTTTCATTAATTTGTAAAAAAATATAAGAAGATTTCAAAAATCTACTATTTTTTTCCTTTACAGAATGAAACAGGAAGTTTGTTTTTTAAACAAAAAAATTATAGTTTTTAAGGTTGAAAAAAATTATAATTTTAATAATATTGCTATAAAAAATGGAAGATAACTTACGAATTGATAGCCTAGACAGGAAAATACTTTCTTTTGTTACAAAAAATGCAAGAGTGCCTTTCTTGGAAATAGCAAGAGAATGCAATGTTTCAGGTGCTTTAATACATCAAAGGATTAATAGGCTCACCTTATTGGGAATTATTAAGGGTTCCGAATTCATTCTTGATCCAAAAAAGATTGGGTATCATACTTGTGCTTTCATAGGTGTTTTTTTAGAAAAAGCTAATATGTACACCGAAGCAGCGAATCGCTTAGAAAAAATACCTGAGATTGCTGAATGTCATTACACTACTGGTAGTTATGCCATTTTTATCAAGGTTTATGCTAAAAATAACGATCATTTAAGAGTCGTTTTAGTTGATAAAATACAATCCATCCCGGGAGTTAGCAGTACAGAAACCTTCATTTCCCTGGATGAAAAATTTAAAAGACAAGTACCTATCCGCTTGGAAGCTGATGAATAATCTTTAAAAATTGACCAAAAAACAAGTTATACAATCATAACATCATCCACAACATCTATCACGCCAGTGGTATAAAGAGCAATATTATAAACGGCTTTTTTTTCTGCCCAATTGGAAACGGTTCCTGTCAGTCGAGCAATACCATCTGTTACATCCACCTGTATCCTATTTAAATCTGTTAAATGGTTTCGCCTCATAGCAGCCTTGATGTCTTTTTCTATTTCCTGGTCAAGAAAATCCTTCATTCGATCCACTTCAAGATTGTTGGTTACATCAACCACTCCAATCGTGGATAATGTTAATTCCTCGGCCAAATTTCTTTTCCAATACGAATCAACTTTTCCTTCCAAGGAAACTAAACCATTGTCTACTTTTACATCTATTGTATTGGAATTAATTCGACTATCCCAAAACAATTTATCTTTGATATTCAACATGATATCTTCATCTATTGGTTGAGTTACCCCGGGAGGAAATTTAATTTCGAGTAGGTTCTCCACTTTTGTTACGCCTTGAACCAGGTAAGCATCTCTTTCCGCGGCCATCTTAACCATGTAGTTAGGTACATACCCAGCCAATCGAACCGTTCCATTATCCACATCCACTATGATCTCACTATTCATTATTGTATCATCCCAATCTAATTGGTCTATTATTTTTTGATACTTATCTTTTTCAATTATTTCTGCCATAAATTCTCCCTTGTTTTTAGTTATTTTTTCATAAAAAAATATGCCAAAAATTGAACCCTTCTGAAATTATGTTGAACCTTGGACAAATTTTGAGTTTTCTAACATAACTAAATTCACTGAAATATATTTAATGTTTTTGTATCATTTTGTATTTTAATATGTTACACTCTGTTTCCAGGAAAAGTAACTAAATAAACATTAACATGTATTCATCTTCTATTTATAGAATAGATTCCACAATTGTAGAAAAGGAAGGACAATCATTTAAAGACAGTCCCTATAACCTGATTATGGCATATTTTTTTCAAAAGAATAAAATTAGTACGACTAAAAATCTAAATATTAAAATTAAAAATTATGTCATTATTAGGAATTATTTTTATAGTTATTATTGCTCTTTTAATTGGATTATTATTTTACTATGTTTTTAAAACCACTGGGCCTTGGAGCAGTTTTTGGACTTTTTTCCTGGTTCTTTTGTTGGCAGGGCTTACAGCTTCGCTTTGGGTTGAACCTATAGGCCCCAGTTATTATGATGTGGCCTTTATTCCTTTAACTTTCATTATCCTCTTATTTGCCATATTACTTGCCGCGGCAAGTCCAACGTACAATAGGGTTGCTAAAAAAGATGCTTCGTCTCAATCTCATCCTCGCCCCAGTAATTCAGCTAGTGCCACCGGTGCAGCACTGGGAATATTTTTCTGGATTCTACTTGTTTTCTTTTTAATAGCTATAATAGCTGGTTTTTGGTCTATTTAAAATTATTAAACTCGGAATGATAATTGGTGAAACTTTATTTATAAAAAACAAATAATATGGTATACAGAAAACTAGGAAACACGGATTTATATTTATCTTCCATAGGTTTAGGAACCTGGGCAATGGGAAATGATTTCTTTGGACACGTCGATGACCAGCAATCCATTAAAGCCATTCAGGTAGCAATTGAGGAGGGTATAAATTTTATTGATACTGCACCTTCTTATGGTAATGGTCATGCCGAAGAAATTATAGGAAAAGCAATAAAAGGAAAAAGAGACCAGGTTAATATTGCAACCAAATGCGGTATTACTTTGAAGGGAGGTGAATATATTCGAAATCTTAAACCGGAACGTATAGAACAAGAAATAGATGAATCACTGGAAAGATTGGGAATCGAGACGATAGATCTTTACCAGCTTCATTGGCCAGATCCCGGAACCCCAATAGAAGACACGATAAACACTTTAATAAAATTAAAAGAAAAAGGTAAATTCAGGCACCTAGGGGTATCAAATTTTGATGTGGAATTAATAGATCAAATGCTTACCAAAACGGAAGTTATTAGTTTGCAACCTGAATATTCCTTGTTAAATAGGGAAATTGAAAATGGCACGATACAATATTGTTTGAAACACAATATCGGGATAATATCGTATGGTACATTAGCTGGTGGCATTTTAACGGGAAAATATAGGGAAATCCCGGAATTTAACGAAGAAGATAAACGAAGTGATTTTTATGATTACTTTAAAGAACCCCTGTGGAGTAATATTCAGGGCCTATTAAGCATATTGAATGATATTGCTATTGATCATAACAGGCCTGTCACCCAGGTTGCGCTCAATTGGACAACCCAGCAAGAAGGTATTAATACAGCATTAGTGGGAGCCAAAAATGAAGAACAAGTTATCATTAATGCAAGAGCTTCTGAATGGGAATTAAACCCTGAAGAATTATCTAGGATAGATACGGCATTTGAAAAATACATGGTTGTAGATTTAAAGGCGGAATCATAAATAACAAATGCTCATAAAACAAGATTATTAATGTCAATAGATACCATGAACCTAGGAAAAGTTGGAGTTTCTGAGTCAAAAGCCTAGAAACGATTTATATATCCAATGTGAATTTTAGCGGTTTTAAATTGTACCGGGTTATCAAATTGTTTTGCCAAAGCGTAATTCAGTGAAAATAACCCGGCCTTTGTTTCAAAAGAAAGACCAAGGCCAAATCCCACGGGAAAATCAGAAACGAAATTCTCGGTATTTTTCTCGTAATAGCCGGCATCAAGGAATAAAAATGCACTTGATGATTGTTCAAACATGTATTTAAATTCCGTGGTAAAGAAGGAATAAAAACTTGCCAATATTGAATTCTCTTGGATTCCCCTAAGGCTTTGCAAACCGCCTAATCTAAATAATTCATTTTCAAATAATTCTTCATTCTGCATCCATCCTGTTTGATTTCGTAACATAACCACTGTTTTTCCTATAAAAGGGGTATACCAATGGCATTTTAGCCAACCTTCATAAAATGCTGAATTTAAATCGTAATTTGAATAGTTTATATTTTTTAACAAGGGATTTTCTTTTATCATCTTATTCCCGGCCCCAATTGATGCTTCAACAAGAAATCCTCTCGTTGGCACATAACTATCATTTAAATTATTGAATAAACCGGCAAAGCCATATAAGTTCTGGCTCATATCGGCGTAACCAGGGAGTTGATTTAAATATTCCAGTCCATGAAAGGATAAAATGGATGAAGACTTATTTCGATAAAAAATCCTGAAATAATTAGTTCCTGTTGAATAAAATTTCAAACCTAGTTCAGGTTGGAGATTAATGAACGTGGTATCTTGTTTATATAATTCAAATTTACCGTCAACTCCCATCGATGTTCCAAGTACAAAAGGAAAATCAACTCCAATATTTAAGACTTGTGAAAAAGAACCGGGCTTTTCCCATTGGAACTTAATAATTTCGCCTTTCGTTAATGAATTCTTTAACAATAGGTTTATATTGCCTGTGAATTGAATTTTCCCCTCATCCTGGTCATTTGGCAAAAAACCAATAATTCCATCAAATTGGCTGGCTTTGCGCGGTGCTAAATATAAATAGAGAGAAGCTCTGTCCTTATAAAATTCAATTGCAGGGGATCTTTTCTCCGACAGGAAACTAGTCGATGATATTTTTTTTCCAATAGAAATAATCTGATCCTCACGATAAATATCCCCGGGTGATATATCTATCAATTTAAACATGTAGGATGGAGAAATTTTAGCTGTCCCTTGGATAAAAATGGTATCAATCACGAATCGAGATCCTCTCTCTATAAAGACTTTCGCATCTAACTTACCAGTATTGAAATTCACTTCTTTAAATTGTATAGAAGCAAATGGGAATCCTTCATTTTCCAAATAATCGAGTATATTTTCCCGAAATAGATTAAATTCACTGATCGTAAATCTTTTACCCTTTACTCCTTTTTCAAATTTCTTTTTTTCATGTTCGTTTAAACCCGATATTTCAAGATTTCCCCAGTAGAATACGTGACCAAGCGTGTAATAGATATCAACCTGTTCATTACTCTCAACAACACTATCGACACCAACGGCAATATATCCTTCTTGATTATAATCTTCCAAGTACTGCTTAATCTTCCGGTTTATTTGCAGGGTATCCAATTTAGTCGAACTAGTAAGATGAATATTGGTATCACTCTTCTCGTAAATATTAACTGTTCTTTTTTGCGCGAAAACCGGGTAAAAAAGAAATATTACCAATATTGTTAAACTTATTTTCAACAAGATTCAATTTCCTATTCATTTAAATAGATTAACGAAACAAGAAATTAAATATTTCCCTTCCTCCCAGCGATATCAATGGTATGATTAACAAGTTAAAACTACTTTTACCCTTTGTTACGTAAAATCTAAACCAAAAACAATATCAACAAAGCACAGGTTTATTATCACTGGTTCATGAAACCCTGTTTTTTTAATGTTGTTAATAATTTTAAAGAAAATGTAATATTGTCTTTCTTCGTGTACCTGTTGTCAGTAAAAATTTGGGCCAAGGTTTTCTTTTTATTAATATCAAGCAATTCCCTGGTAAACTTGAGATTTTCCTTTTCAGTATAAATTTCATCTATATCTGCACTAGAGTAGTCCCTATAGGTTTCCTGGTGTAAAACTCCTTCTAAGGGCAGCCTATCTGTAAGTTCGGGTGTTTCTTCGGGATATCCCACCACCAGGGTTGTTACAGGCATTACCAATTTTGGCAAATTTAATACCTCAATTATTTTATCTGCCATGTAAGTGGTTGTACCAAGGTAACAAATACCTAAACCATGGCTTTCAGCGGCCAAGGCTACATTTTGCGAAACCAGCAAAGCATCAATAGAGGCAGTATAAAAAGATAAAAAATTATCATATCCTGGCTTGGCGTCACGTAATTCACACCACTTAACGAACCTATTAAAATCAGCACAAAATGTAAGAACCAACGGGGCATCAATAACCATATCTTGCTTAAAGTGGCATTCCCATAATTGGTTTTTAATGTTTTTATCACGAGTCGCTATTATGCTATATAACTGCATGTTACCCGTTGTGGAAGCTCTTGAACCAGCTTCTAGGATATTTCTTACTATTTGATAATCAATAGGATCATTTTTATATTTCCTAATTGATCTATGTTGAAAAATTGTATTTATCATGAAAAAATTATTACATTTGTATAATATGTCTCAAAGGTAAAAATGATTTAAAAAGTTCACTAAATTTTTTACTTTTATTTAGTATGATTATAAATGTAAATTGTTATTTAAATGTTATCTTTTTGATTTAAAATAATATAACAATATATATAAATAATTACCATATTTTTAAAATGATTTTTATCATAAAAAAATAAAATAAACAAACATTTTTTATAAAAAATCGTATCTTTATATAGTGCAATATTTACTATGTGCATTTGGGAACATTAAAAAGAAGGAGATATGAAAAGATTAATGGTTATTATGGTAGTTGTAGCATTTGCTACCTTAGTTTTAAGTGCATGCAACAATATGTACGTATGTCCTACTTATGTACAAAATGACGTTGAACAATCAGATAATAATGATAGTTAATCACCGTCTTTTTTTTAAAAAATATCAAATAAATACAAAATGAAAAAGTCATTCATCATCATCCT
The DNA here is from genome assembly GCA_964582245.1 of uncultured Bacteroidales bacterium. Classification (GTDB taxonomy): domain Bacteria; phylum Bacteroidota; class Bacteroidia; order Bacteroidales; family CAZOSQ01; genus CAZOSQ01. Next base: position 27,180 of record CAZOSQ010000002.1, read on the forward strand.
GGTTTATATTGGCGTAATGCTTGTTTCTGCCTGTAGTAGTGGGAAAAAATGTCCGGCTTATACAAGTAACAATCAAGTAGAAGTAACTTGTGACAATTCTTAAGAAAAAAACCAAGAAGAAAAATAGAAAATTCATTGGTTGTAAATGTGCTGATAATAAATTTTACACGGGGTTTTCCCGCTTAATTTTTATTATAGTTTTTGTTGGATTTTTCTTTGCTGAAAAAAGTTTTTCCCAGGGTGAATTAGATACCCAGGAAAAGATTTTTTTCCGAAATGAAAGCAGCTTTGGTTTTCATCTAAATTCCAATGGATATGGTCTGAATTATCGTTATGGGAAATGGCGTAATGCTTTTTTTAAATCTATTTACGAAATTGACATAATCACTATTAAACATCCCAAAGAAGTTAAATATCCTTTTGCTTATCTTAATGCAAGAAGTTTCGTGTATGGGAAATTGAATGGCTTCATGGATATCCGTTTAAGTTATGGATTTCAACAAGAAATGTTTAGAAAAGTAGACAAAGGGAGTATCTCAATAAAATATTTTTTAACTGGTGGTCCTTCTCTCGGTTTTGTTAAACCCATATATTATGCTGTATTTTCCGATAATACTTATTACATCCAGAAATTTGACCCAACAGGTCATCAAAATATACAGGGAAAAGATTCTTTCTTCAAAGGAATTGAAGAAACTAAAATAAACCCGGGAATTAATAGTAAAATTGGCTTTTCTTTTGAATACGGTTCCGAAGATAAAAAAATTCATGCCTTAGAGGTAGGAATCATGGCAGATGTTTTCCTATTTAAAGTTCCTTTAATGGCGAATCAAAATCACAAAAGATTCTTCACAAGCCTCTTCCTTACTTACCGCTTTGGTAAGGTCATTGATGCTAGAAATATTGATTAGATATTCATAACCTTGACGGGGTTCATGGGATCAATCCTTTCCTATAAAAAAGTCCATGAGAAGTTTTGCCAAGCTATTTATTCCTTTAGGATATGAATTCGCTGTACGTAATTATTCCCTTTGATCATGAGACCTTTTCGGGAAGTTCAACAACATGAAAAAAGTGAAAAAATAACTAGTGTCTTGTCAATGATAAAGCGTCCTGACGTTTCAGCCACTATGCCGGGTTGAAGGTGAATCCGATGCGCTTTAATACATGTGATGCGTCACTAGTATATTTTAATATTAGAAATTAGGAAGCATTCCTGCTATAAAGATTATGATCCATTTTTGATACTTGTAAATGGTTTTCTTTTTTCTTTTTTCTTCTTCTCAGGTAAGATAAAACTAGTGGAATACCCATAAGAATAAAGAAAGATAACAGCAATAATTCGATAGAATGCAACAAATTTGGAAAAACTGTAGCTAAAAAGTAACCTGAAACAGTAAATATTGTTGCCCAAAGAATGCTGCCAATAATGTTAAAAACGATAAATTCTCTAGGAGAAATTTTTAAAAATCCTGAAAGAATCGGTACGAATGTCCTGACGATAGGTAAAAACCTGTTAAACATAAAAGCTTTCTTTCCATGTTTATTATAAAAAACATGTGCAGCATTTATGTACTTCTTTTTAAAATACCACTTTTCCTTGTTTTTCAACATTCCAGAAAGTTTATAACCGGTCAAATACCCCAGCAATGAACCTAAAAAAGAGGAAATAATTATTAATAATAATAAAATAGGAAATGATCCGGGAATAAATCCGGAAGCTGAAAGTAATCCCACCGTAAATAAAAGTGAATCACCGGGTAAAAGAAAACCAAAGAAAACGCCAGATTCAAGAAAAACAATAATTAAAAGAATTATCAATCCACCATGATTAATAATATTCCCGGGATTTAAAAATTCAAAAAACTCCATCAATTCAATTTTACACGTCACAATTCAATACTAAGCTCCTCTAAAAAATACCATAAAAAATCTAGCAAATACTGGATATTTCAAATCTTTTAACGTGTAGATTGATAAATTCTTTTCTTTTACAAAGATTATTTTAAAAGAAAATTATCATGATTAATAATTTATATGGCTGCAAGAAAAAGTATTTCTAATTAAGAATAAATAATTAGCAAGTTTTGTGGTCATTTTTCACCTACATGTTTCTTAAGATTGTTAAATTAACACGATCCATATCATCAACCTTGGGGGTTTCTAGTACTTTTGGAATATTTTGAAACCTCTCCAAGATATACTTAAAAGGCAGAATACCTAATTTTCCTTGCCCTATATGGTCATGTCTATCCAGTTTGCTTTTATAATCTCCTTTAGAATCATTTAAATGAATAGCCTTTAATTTTATCAATCCTATTTTTTCATCTAACTCCTTAAATGTTTCATCCAATCCTTTTACAGTCCGAATATCATAACCAGCGACAAATGCGTGACATGTATCAAAACATACTCCTATTCTTTCCGATCCCACATTATTAATAATTTCTGCTAGCTCATCAAAATTACCACCAATTGAGTTTCCTTGACCAGCAGTATTTTCCAAAAGAATTTTTACATCTGAATAACCTGTTGCATCTAACACTTGTTTCAAACTATCAGAAATAAGTTTAATTCCTTCTTTTTTATCAGGATTACTACCGGGGTGTAAAACAGCATATGCAAGTCCTAATGTGTGACATCGATTAATTTCTCCTACTAATGATTTTATGGATTGCAATCTTGCTTCCGGATTTCCTGATCCAATATTTATCAAGTAAATTGTATGGGAAAAAGCCACTTTGATACCAGCCTCTTTCATAGCTGCTTTAAATCTTTCCCCTTCTTGATCCGAATATTGTTTATCTTTCCACTGGCGTTGATTTTTAGTGAATACCTGGAAGGTATCTATCTCGTAAGAACGTGCATCAGTAATTGCATTTTCAATTCCACCAGATATAGAACAGTGGGTTCCTAATAAATTTTTATCCATTTGATATAATTTTTGAAAAAAAACAGGCAATATAATCATGCATTTTATGGGTTCTTAATTTTACAGCATGTCCCTGCCCAATTCTTTTCCAGTTTTATGTAAAGATTTTTTTAGGCAAAATTAACAATCTATATGAATAAAATGTTTAATTATTTTTAAAATCATTGGTTATAAATCAGGGTGAATCCACCAGGAATGATATTAAGGTATAAAAGATTATTTCACCTCATTTCTCTTATTCGATTCGTCAACAAAATGCTGAATTTTGAAATTCCTATAAATACTTTTGCTGATATGTTAAATTAAATGTTGAAGGTTTTGATGTTGATGAATTAAAATTACCGAAATTCCCTTATTTTTTTTAATATTGCGCTTTGTTTATAAATTTCCAGTATGGATTGGTTTAAATCGATAGATCCAGTATGGCAAGCATTATTTGCTACAACATTCACCTGGTTATTGACGGCTGCAGGTGCTTCGCTAGTCTTCATTTTTAAATCCATAAAACAAAAAGTACTAGATGCAATGCTTGGATTTGCTGCAGGAGTGATGATCGCTGCAAGTTTCTGGTCGTTACTTGCTCCTTCTATTGAAATGTCGGAAAAATCGGGTCATATTCCTTGGGTACCCCCTCTCATCGGCTTTCTTTCTGGTGGGATTTTATTATTTATTGTAGATAAAATTTTACCACATTTACATCTTAGAACACCAGAATCAATGGCCGAAGGTATCCATACGAAATGGAAAAGAAGCGTGCTGGTTATACTAGCAATAACCATACATAATATTCCTGAAGGATTGGCAATAGGTGTAGCTTTTGGAGCACTGGCCCATGACC
>CAZOSQ010000003.1:0-28420 GCA_964582245.1 uncultured Bacteroidales bacterium
CCCCCGAGCAATTTCGATAAAGATGGAATAACATGTTTTAATGAAAATTTATCTTCCGGCCCTTTTTTTGGACGTCCCAGATGAGACATTAAAATGGCCGATCCTCCATCACTGATTATTTTATTTATAGTAGGTAACGCACCCCGTAAACGAGTGTCATCTGTAACTTCTAGGGTACTTTTATCCAAGGGAACATTAAAATCTACCCGCACGATGGCCCTCTTGCCAGAAAAATTAAAATTTTCTATTTTTTGCATACTAAATTTTTTTTATGATGAACAATTAAAATCCCATGCAAAATTAAAAAACAATTTTTATTTACCTTTGTTTTGAGAATTTGGTTTGAATATTTTTTTAAAAAGGTTATCTTTCCTACTTACTTAAAACCTCTATTATATGCTTTTCAGGGAAATTGTGGGACAGAAAGAAATTAAGAAAAAACTAATCCAATCTGTTAAAGAAGGACGGATCAGCCATGCACAATTATTTTTAGGAAAAGAGGGATCGGGAAATCTTGCATTGGCCATTGCTTACGCAAGTTATGTTTCATGCTTGAATAAGAAGGAAGATGATGGATGCGGTACATGTAGTTCTTGTGTAAAATATCAAAAACTGATACATCCTGATTTACATTTTGTGTTCCCGGTGGCATCTACCAAATCTGTTACCAAGGATCCAGTTAGCGATGACTTCATTGATAAATGGAGAGAAGCTGTCTTAATTAACCCATACATGAATCCCGGGAAATGGTATGATTTTATAGGCATGGAAAACAAACAAGGAATCATTAGCAAGAATGAAAGTGGTTCTATCCTTCGAAAATTAAGCTTGAAAACCTATGAGTCTGATTATAAAATCATGATCATTTGGATGCCAGAAAAAATGAATATTGTTGCATCCAATAAATTATTGAAAATTTTGGAAGAACCGCCCTCCAATACCATTTTCCTACTTGTTCCTGAAAGTACAGAATATATGCTTCCTACCATCTTATCGAGATGTCAACTGGTAAAAGTGCCCCGGGTGGATAATGAAAGTATGACTCAAAAATTAAGAGAAAAATACAACCTGGAAGAAAAAATCCTGGAAAACGTCGTTCACTTGGCTAATGGGAACTATTTAGCAGCCATGAACCTGATCAATTCGGGTGATGAAAATGATTACAATTTTGACCTGTTTACCCATCTTATGCGTATTACCTACAGTAGGAAAATTCCCGAGGTAATACAATGGGTAGAAGAAGTTTCCGGGATCGGGAGGGAAAAACAAAAAAGTTTTTTATCATTTGCCACTCGAATGATTAGGGAAAACCTGGTGTTAAATATCAATGAACCAGGTATTATTTTTTTATCCAACAAAGAAAAGGATTTTTCTAAAAAATTTTCGCCGTTCATCAATGGAAATAATGTTTTATCTTTATACGAGGAATTTAATAAAGCACAGATACATATAGAGGCCAATGCGTATAATAAAATTGTTTTCCTTGATTTGGCTCTAAAAATTGTGAAATTGATTAAAAAGTAATTTTCATTAACTTTACCTTATTAACTTTTCAAAAAGAACATAACATGCACGATGATTATATCGCCAGGGGCTGTCATTATAAGATGAATGGAAAAGAAAAATTGGAAGTATGTACTTCTGGATCATGTAATAAGCTGCATGCATACAACTGGTTAGATGATGTTCCCGAGAGTTTAAAAGAAAATGATTTCGTGGAAATAAGGTTCAAGAATACCCGGAAAGATTTTTATATAAATGTCAATAAATTACGATTGGTTCCCGGGGATATCGTGGCCGTGGAAGCATTCCCCGGTCATGATATAGGAGTGGTATCCCTAGTGGGTGAAATAGTTGGGAATCAATTAAAAAAATACCAAATTGATCCCAGTAAAACAGAATTTAAAAAAATATACAGGAAAGCCAAGCTGGTTGATATTGAAAAATGGAAAGAAGCCATAAGTGAAGAACACAAAACCATGATTCATTCCAGGAAAATTGCGGAAGCTTTAAAACTGGAGATGAAAATCGGGGACGTGGAATACCAAGGCGACAAAACCAAGGCCATTTTTTATTATATTGCGAACGAAAGGGTTGATTTCAGGGAATTAATAAAAAAATTAGCGGATGAATTTAAAATCCGTGTAGAGATGAAACAAATAGGGGCTAGGCAGGAAGCCGGGCGAATTGGCGGAATCGGTTCCTGTGGGCGAGAGTTATGCTGCGCCTCCTGGATGTCCGATTTTGTTTCAGTCACCACAAATGCCGCACGTTATCAAGAAGTATCGCTCAATCCCCAAAAATTGGCCGGGCAATGCAGTAAATTAAAGTGTTGTCTCAACTACGAGTTGCCCACGTACCTTGATGCTCAAAAAGATTTCCCAAATAAAGACATTGTCCTTGAAACAATAGACGGTTTTGCTTATCATCAAAAAACCGATGTTTTCAGGAGAATCATGTGGTACAGCTTTGACAAATCAAGTAGTGCCAACTTACAATTAATACCCGTGGAAAGAGTATTGGAAATAATTAAAATGAATAAAAACGGTAAGAAGCCAGATAAACTCTTGGATCTCACCGAAAATGAATTAAGGGTTCCACTAGATTACCAGAATTCTGTTGGCCAGGACAGTTTAACCCGGTTTCAAAATCAAAACAACAAGAAAAAGAAGAAAAATAATAAAAGAAAGAAAAAGCCCGGTATTAATAGACATAACAAGTAATATTACAATATTAAAATTATCTTGGTGTTCTTTTTATTAAATGGAACCCTTAAAACAGGTCACTTGATGATAAAAAAATTAACATATCATATTATTTTTCCAGGAATTTTATTATTCCTTCTATTTTCCTGCGATCCCGGACGGGTATACGAAAACAACGAAAAAATACCCGATCGCAACTGGCACAAGGATCAAGAAATTGTTTTCAATGTTCCCATTCAAGATACTGTTTCCCCCAATAATGTCTATATCAACGTGCGCAATGAGGGGCAATATGAATTCAGCAACTTGTATGTTTTCATGACCATCATATCTCCCCAAGGAAATACACGTAAAGACACCATTAATCTCCAACTGGCAAAACCTTCCGGGGAATGGTTGGGAAAAGGTTTTAGTAGCATATACGACCACCAGGTAACCGTGTATGAAAATATTATATTCCCAGTTCCGGGGGAGTACAAAATCGTTCTTGAACAAGCTATGAGAAAAAAAGAGTTGGAACATATACTGGATATTGGTATTCGTGTTGAAAAAATAACTGGTACATCAAGTGGGAAAAAATAAACTTGCCAAATTTGCAGAAATGAAGACATTTCCCAATGTCTTCCAACCTTCTTTAAGTGAAATCTTGCACAAAGATTTTCCATTGAAAGGAAAATGGAACGAACAATACTTCAAGAATGATTATCCCATTGTTCTTGAATTAGGCTGTGGAAAAGGGGAATATACTATAGCACTAGCTGAAAAATACAAAGAAAAAAACTTCATCGGTATAGATATAAAAGGGGCAAGAATATGGAAAGGAGCCAAGTATGCTTATCAAAACCAGCTTAAAAATGCAATCTTTTTAAGGACCAGGATTGAATTAATAAAATCATTCTTTGCTCAAAATGAAGTTGATGAAATTTGGATTACCTTTCCAGACCCACAACTAAAAAAAAGAAGAAACAAAAAAAGACTTACTTCATCAAGATTTTTATCTTTATACCAACAATTCATCAAGGAGAATGCTTTCATACATTTAAAAACTGATAACGAAGTGCTTTATGAATACACCTGCAACCTAGTAAAATTAAACCAGTTCAACATTCTCGTGTCCACCAATGATCTTTATGGTTCAAACTTGGAAGATGATATACTTGATGTAAAAACCCATTACGAGAAACTTTTTTTAGATGAAGGACTGACCATCAAATACTTAAAATTTCAGCTAGAATGTGGGGTAATAAAAGATCTCCCGGAAGACGATATCAATGAAGAAGAATGATTATTTTGAACAAGTATATGAAATAACCCGTTCCATCCCGGCAGGAAGGATAACCACTTATGGTGCAATAGCCAGGCTTATTGGAGATCCCAGGGCTGCCAGGATGGTCGGTTGGGCTTTAAACAATTGCCACAATTGCAAAAAATATGTCCCTGCTCATCGCGTGGTCAATAGGAAAGGGTTATTGACCGGAAAACATCATTTTGGCACTTCCACTGGAATGCAACAACTTTTGGAGAATGAAGGAATTATCGTGAAAAATAACAGGATCATAGATTTCGATAAGATTTTTTGGAACCCTACAACTGGCAATTTTTAATCATAAAAATTTATTCATCATGAAAAAAGCATTTTTTGTCTATTTACTGGTTTTAATAGTTCTTAGTTCATGTGATCCCAACAAGATATACCACAAGAACAAAAGATTATCACCTAATATTGAATGGTTAAGAAGTAAAAAAGTTGAATTTAACCCGAGTATCGTGGATACCGCTGTCGCTTATGATGTTTATTTCTCTTTTAGGCATCATACTTATTATCCCCATGATGCACTGAAAATCAAGGTTACTAAAATTAATCCATCGGGATCAAAATCATCGAAAGATTACACACTTATCTTAAGGGATGGTGGAACTTTCAAAAGTAAGGGAGCAGGGGATTACTGGGATTACATGGAATTGGTTGAAGATAATTTTCTTTTTGAAGAAAGTGGACAGTATACCTATATCGTGGAACACGACATGGATGTTGATCCATTAACCCATGTATTTGATTTTGGGTTGATCATTAAAAGGGATCCTATTGAAAAGAATTAATTCAAGAAAATTTTTTTTGTGTCAATGAATTTTAAAATAACCTTTTCATATTTTTCTTTTAAGAGGTTTACTTGATTTTCATTATATTCTTGAGATAGGTCTACTTAACTTTTTCCCTCCCTGGTAAAATCTAACCAGGGGGTAAAATCCATATATTGTACCGAATACAAAACCACCGGTTATAAATTCGTAAAAGATTAAATAAGATAAAGCTGTATGGATGGAAAAACTAGTAATGGCTTCCAAGGGATAACCAGCATAAAGTTGTCCTAATCCCGGCACAATGGAAGATAAGCGAAAGGCTTTCCCGGGATATTTATAATCAATGGTAACAGGTAGTTGTTGTATAAGATAAATCATGGAGGGATCTGCTTTTTCAAGCATTTCCTTTTTACATTGTTCCCATTCCCCTAACTCATTCAATGTCAATAATCTTAATAAAAAATATTCTTGGTGATTTTTTTGGTTACTTGTAATTTTAATCAAGTTATTATACGCATTATTATAGTCATGCAAAAGAAAGTTATTAATGGCAAATTCATAAGCTAAATCATTTGGATCAATATTGCCGGTTGAGGTAATTCTTTCCAATTCTTTTATTGCCCTCTCATATTGGTGATTTGATTTTAGCAATACAGCTTTACGCATGATCAATTCTTCTTTAATATTAGCAAATAACTCACTTCCCAGAAATGGTTTAGATAGGAAAATTGTTTTCCTGTCATCTTAATTCAATCGACTAAAACATATTCTTTTATGACTTGACAAATAAGTAGCCCCATTTTTCAAGGGCTACTTGTATAATTCATTATATCAAGGATTCAACCTTCTCTCTTGATCGAAACTTCTCCACGGGATGTTCGCCTTCTGATTCGAATCGATAATCTGATCCTTTTTCTTGTATATGCATTTCTATCACTTCTTGGCTTGGCACTTTTCCATCTTGGTTGACTATATGTTGGAATTTGTAATACCGATGATCGACGGGTAATTCTGAAACGGGAATATAATGAGTTTCGTCCGCGGTTAAAGAAACTTGTTGCTGGATAATATCCCTTACGTATTCCTTATTGGGTTCAAATTTCACCAGTTCGGGCATATCCTCGGGAATTATTTCGGAAGGATCTCTTTTTTCCTTCTCCTTGAATAATTCTGCCGCTATTTTCAAATGTTCAATCTCATCACTTAGACAATTTTCCCAATATCCTTTAATTCGTTGGTCATTTTCATGTTGGAGACAAGAGTAGTACATGTAACACTCCGTGTATTCGTGCATTAAAAACATTTCATACCATGAAATGGTGGGATCTAAGAGACTTTCGTAATGCGTAACATGTTGTTCTTCAATCATGGCAATTTCCTGGTATAATCCCCTAGCCATACTATCAGATTCGGTGTTACCAATATTCATGTAAAAGTTCATGGTTTGCTGTTCGCCGGCCACAATGATATTGGCATGTAGCTTAGTAAGTATATCGGCATTTTTGAAATCAACCCATTCCCTTGGAGAATCAAAAGGATGCCTATGTTCATCCTTGGTGGGACGTCCCGGGAAAATTTCAGTATAACCACCAACAAGTTGCTCAGCTTGTTTTCCTTGTGTCAATTCCAATAAATTGGCATACCTGTAAAGATGATCGAAATCTTCCAATAAAGCAAAATCGAGTGCGGCTTTCATTTTTGCATCAGGTTCAGTACGTGCTAACCAAGCAGTAAGATCAACAGCAACCTGTTCATAACCAATTGTTGTTTCAAGGGTACTTTCATCACCTGGCGAAAACCAGTTGATAATTTTTTGCTGCTGCTGTTCAATTCTTCTTCCGGCGGCAAGTTTTTGTTTTAGCTTGATATCGTCACAATGACGGGCGAACTGGTGTAAAAACAAGGTTGATTCTGTTTCAATACCATTCATAAGGATGATCCTACAACGGGTATATGGATCTACTTCATTTTTGTTGTAGGGTGTAACATTTAGTTTTTCCCAATTTTTATATTGCTTTTCCATTGGGGTACCATTTTCTTTTAAAGGATTAAATGCCATAATTATTTTATTTTATGATTAAATGCAGATTTTCCAATAAAAAAAATGCCATTTTATTTAAATCATTCTAATTTAAATAAATGGCAAAACAGCAAATTATTATTTCCCCATATTTCGTGGAAATTTTTCTATTACTGGGTAATACTTATTTAGATTGATTAAATTTAGAGTTGCCCCAAAATGGTCTCATTCTAAAAAGTACCAGTAGCATTGATTATTATGATCCCTGTTAATATATTGATTTTATAGATAAGATTAAGGTTTCCGAATTTAAACGGCTTCCACTTTTTTAACTTCAGGCACGTCATTTATAATGGCCTGTTCGATTCCCGCTTTTAAAGTCTGCATGCTAAAAGGACATCCATGACAAGCTCCGGTAAGCCTAACCTTCACGATGAAATCATCTGTTATATCTTCGAAATTAACGTTGCCCCCATCAGCCACCAGGTATGGCCTAACTTTTTCCAGGGATTCGTTAATTTTTTTAATTAATTCTTCTTTTTTTCCTTTTTCCATTTTCATTAATTTTATTTTGTTTTATGTGGAAACCTTTTCTTAGCTACTTCTACTTTATTTGTTGGCGGTAGGTTTTTATTTCTTTCTTCTACAGCTTTTAAAACATTCCGTGCCAGTTGGGCAAATGCTTTTCCTTCCATGGTTTGGTCATCCAGCGCGGAAGGTGTGCCTAAGTCTCCATCTTCCCTAATGCTTTGCACGATGGGAATTTGTCCTAGTAAACTAACGTTCATTTCATTCGCTAATTGTTTACATCCCTCTTTTCCAAAGATATAATATTTATTCCCCGGCAATTCCGCCGGTGTAAACCATGCCATGTTTTCCACCAATCCTAACACCGGGATGTTAATCTTATCACTTTTAAACATGCTGATTCCCTTAACAGCATCTGCAATGGCAACTTGTTGAGGAGTACTGACAATTATAGCCCCCGTAACAGCAACTTCTTGCACCATTGTTAAGTGGATATCACTAGTTCCCGGGGGTAAATCTATGACGAGATAATCTAGTTCCCCCCAATCAGCTTGATGTAGAAGTTGACGCAAAGCATTTGTGGCCATAGGACCTCTCCATACCAAAGCATCAACAGGATCCACGAAAAACCCCACTGATAATAACTTGACCCCGTACTTTTCCACGGGAAGAATTATTTCCAGGTTCTCTTCCTTTCGAACCCCCGGTCTATCATTTTCCACGTTGAACATTTTGGGAACTGAAGGCCCAAAAATATCAGCATCTATCAATCCTGTTTTCGCACCCGAGCGTTCTAGTGCAACAGCTAAATTTACTGCAACCGTGCTTTTTCCCACGCCTCCTTTGCCAGAAGCAACGGCAACAACATTTTTAACTCCCTTTAAACCTTCAAAAGCCATAAGAATTAATTATATTTAGATTAAATGTAAATTACAAATATAATAACTTCAACAGAAATTATTCATGTTTTAAACAACCTAACAAATAAAGAGTTTATTTATTTTTACCTGTTCTTGGACATAATTCCTGTTTAACATCTTCTACTAAAAGCCAATATATATTTTTGGCACATTAACTATTATAATCATGGATCATATATATATTTAGACCAAGTACAGCTAAAAATAAGAGAACACCGTAATTGATTGTAATTCTCCTTCTACCAATTAAGCTCCTGCAAAATTTTTAACTCGTGTTTTAGGGTTTCCATTGCAAGTCGCCTTCTCTGACTATTTCTCCCCCAAATGTAGCATTTTCCTTTATTTTCCCTGGATCTCCCTTGTAAGCTACATACCCGTTCGTGCTTGCCTTAGCAGATAATTCTTTTAAAACACCAATTTTTGCAATCCCCCCCAAATCAGCACCTATTTCTGCCTTTTCAGCAAAGAGGTCAAAAGCGGATAATACTCCCCCACCGGAAGCATCTGCTTTTATATAATCGGTATCACCTTGTAAACTGATGGTAGATCCTGCAGAAACTCCCACCGAGACTTTATCATTGCTGATGGAAAGATTGATGGTTCCACCGGTATTCGCAGTTAAGTTAAGATTTTCAACTTCCATGGAACTTTTAGACCATACATCCGCCCCACCCTTGGTTTTTATTTCATGAATACTGGTATAAAATACCTGTACCCCTGCCTTCGTCTTACTGTCAAACAACCCTTTGACCAACTTGATTTCCAAGGTAGAATCTTCCTTTACCTCGATGGTGAAATTATCCCGTACCAAGCTATCTGGTAAAATTTCCACCCGCGGCTTATCACTTTTCACCAATTCCACATCTAAATTACCAAACACGTATACTTTATTGAAAGGTTTTACTTCTTTTGCTTCCAATAAATTAAATGATAATATGAATACAAGTACTAAGAAATATCTGTTCATGTCTATTGATTTTTTTGCATGAAATATTATCCCATGCGGGTTTATTAACAAATTTAACAAATTTCCTATTTTTAGCATTCTTTTCATCTATTTATTATGGAACCTAATTTTTTTACAGGTATTATGTTTTTTTCCTGTTTTACGGGTTGATTACTTGAACCTTTTCCTGCCCCGCTTTTTATAAAAACAATAGAAGCCGCTAAAATGGTTGTGGTAATTACCAATATTCTATAAGGTTTTTCAGGTATTTTTTTCACCACGCGGATACCCAGGAAAGCACCTGCCATAATCAATGGAAACATTAAAAGATCAAAAACAAAGGTGCTGGAATCGATGGTTTTCCAAACAAACACGTGCAATGGAACTTTAACGAGGTTAATGATCAAAAAAAACCAGGCCCCGGTACCTATAAAATGATTTTTTGGAAGTCGCATGGAAAGTAAATAAAGGGACATAATTGGACCTGCCGCATTTCCTATCATGGTTGTAAAACCACCCACCAAACCCATCAAAGCTGCAAACCACCAGTTGTCGGGAACTTTTATTTGTTTCCCGCGTACATCCTGCCAAATCATTAATCCCACGCCCACCAAGATACTTGAGGATAAAATGATACTAAACTGGTTGGAAGAAACCGATTGGCCTAAGAACATGGCAAGTGTGATGCCAATAATTGCCCAAGGCAACAGCTTAAATACATGTGACCATTGTGCATGACGATGGTAATATTTTACGGCAAAAACATCAGCCATGATTAACATGGGCAACAATAACCCGGTGGAGGGTTTACTTCCAAAAATGACAGCCAGTATGGGAACGACTGCCAAACCAACACCTGAAACCCCTGTTTTTGAAAGGCCAATCAAAATTCCACAGGTACCGGCCAATATCCATTGAACAAGAGTTAAATCCCACGAAACTTGGAATCCTTCCATTTTATATTTGATTGGTGTCCGATTAAAATCCGGGCAGTTATTATTCTCTCATGGAGTACATCCATTTTTTTCCTTACCCGATCAGTAGAGATTGCATTATTTATAAATCATATTCTAACCTGTTTTCATAACAGTCACCACCACGTTCCGGGTTTTTCTTGGACCATCAAATTCACATAAAAATATGTTTTGCCAAGTGGATAATCCCATTTTTCCGTCCATAATAGGTATCGTTTCACTGGGTCCAACCATTCCTGCTTTCAGGTGAGAATCTCCATTGTTATCTTGGGCATCGTGCTCCCATACCCCGTGTGGAATTAGTTTTTTAAACAAATTAATAACATCATTTTGCACGGAATTATCCCAATTTTCCTGGATCATAATCCCGGCGGTGGCTCCTTGTACATAAACATTCACGATGCCGGTTTCAACACCGCTTTCACCCACTACTTTTTTCACTTGTTCGGTAATATCATAAAGCCCGTTATTCATGTTAGTTCCAATGCTAATAACCTGTTGCATAATATTAAGTTTGTATATATAATTTAAAAAATTGTTCGTTACTTTGCAAAGTTAAAAAGATTCATTAAGGTTTAAAGATAAATGAAATATAATAGGTATTATTGGGAAGCTTTTGACGGAAAAGAATTATTTGCCCAAAGTTGGGAAACGGAAAACAAACCAAGGGGAGTAATTCTCTTGGTTCATGGAATTGGTGATCACGGGGGACGTTATGCTGAATGGGCAAAATTATTCACGGAAAAGGATTTTTCTGTTTTAGCAATGGATTATCGGGGACATGGTTTATCCGGTGGCAAAAAAGGGCATGCAAAAAGTTTGGAAGCTATTTTTAAAGATATTGATGTTATGATCCAAAATTCCAACCATCTTTTCCCAGGCGTAAAAAGAGTCCTCTATGGACATAGCATGGGAGGAAATATTGTAATCAACTATTTCTTGTCGAGGTATTTTAGGATAGATGCTTTAATCATCACCTCACCATGGTTACGTTTGGTTAAAGAACCTTCCCCCCTTACATTGATGGCCGCTAAACTCGTGAAAAAAATTGCCCCCTCTCTTACTTTTAATACCGGTATTCATGCCAATCAACTATCCACCGATATAGAAAAGGCTGATGAGGCACGAAAAGATGAACTTTTGCATCATAAAATATCTGCAAAATTATATTTTGAAGCTACGTTAGGTGCTGAAAGGGCACTTGCCAATGTCTTTAAAATCAATGTTCCCATCTTATGTATGCATGGAACCGGGGATAAAATAACTTCACCTAAGGCATGTGAAGATTTTGTTATGAATACTAGCAATAAAACTCATTATAAAAATTGGGATGTTAATTCACATGAACTCCATCATGATCCTAAGCGGCATGAAATTTTCAATTTCGTAGTTGAATGGTTAAAAAAATATAATATTTGATAAAGATGAAACTTTCCTGTATTAGATAGATACACTGGAAAGTAAATATTTTCTCTACAAGAAAACTCAATCAAACCCTTCAAAATAAGATTATTTTGATGAAAACTTTTCGCACGGAAATAATAATTCCCAGGAAAAACATCTCCTTCCATCATGAGAATAAAATCTTACTTTCTGGCTCATGTTTCACGGAAAATATAGGAAACAAGCTGAAAGAAGGTAAATTTCAAGTG
This sequence comes from uncultured Bacteroidales bacterium, assembly GCA_964582245.1. GTDB lineage: Bacteria > Bacteroidota > Bacteroidia > Bacteroidales > CAZOSQ01 > CAZOSQ01. The sequence goes on from CAZOSQ010000003.1 coordinate 11,828, forward strand.
GATATCAATCCTTTTGGAGTAGTTTATAATCCTTCGTCAGTGGCCGATGGTATTAACATGTTAATAGATCAAAAGGTATTTCAAGAAAACGAGTTGAATTTTTCAAATGGTTTATGGTACAGCTATGACCATCATGGAATATTTTCAAGTTCCATAAAAGAAAAATGCCTCGAAGGAATTAACAAGAGAATCTTATTTTCCTCGGGTTATTTAAAAGAAACACGAACCATCATTATTACTTTTGGCACTGCCTGGATATATAAATTGAAAGAAACCGGTAAAGTTGCAGCCAATTGTCACAAAACGTCTCCTAATTTTTTTGACAGGGTTCTTTTAACAGTCGAAGAAATAGTGTCAATTTACACGAAACTGTTAAAAAGATTGAAGGTTGTGAATAATGAAATTGATTTTATTTTCACTGTAAGCCCGGTAAGACATTGGAAAGATGGGGCTACGGCAAACCAAGTAAGTAAATCTATACTTATTTTGGCAATTCATGAATTGAAAAAAATTTTTCCCGGCATTGAATATTTTCCTTCCTATGAAATAGTAATTGATGATTTAAGGGACTATCGATTTTATAATGAGGATATGGTTCATCCTAACAACCAGGCTATCGATTACATATATGAAAAGTTTCTTTCTGCTTATACCGGGCAGAACACGAGAAAAATTATTTCCAGGGTAGAAAAATTTTCAAAAGCAAAAAAACATAAACCTTTCAACCCGGAAACAATTGAATATAAAAGTTTTTGCAGGAAACAACTAGACGAAATAAACCTTCTTTTAAAGGAATACCCATATCTTAATTTTGAAGAAGAAATTCATTATTTCAAGTCCTACTTATAATTTTTCCTGGTTGGTACTTCTTTATTTTTTCAAATTGCAAGTTTTTACTCTTATTTAACTTCCCGAAAAGATAATTATTCACGAGTTTTTCATGAAGTGAAAAAGGAATTACATGTTTGATAATCCATTGTATCTTGGCATGTATCCCCACCGGGATCCGAAATTTTTTAATGTCTTTTTCGATTATTTTTACTATCAAGTCCGGAACCTCATTTACGTCATGGTTGCCACCTTTTCGTTGGTTGTAAACCTCCATGACTCTTTCTTCATATTGATAATTAGGGCTATTCCTATTTAACGAGTTGCGGGCCGTTCGCATGTTTTGCTTGTGCATTTTTGTCGAATAATTCCCGGGCTCCAGTAAAATTACATCAATATTTTTAGGCTTCAATTCATATCTTAAACTTTCAGAAAATCCTTCCAATGCCCATTTAGTCGAATTATAAGCACTGGTTCCCGGGAAAGAAGTAAAACCAGAAACACTGGATAGGTTTATGACCTTTCCTTTCATGGATTCCCCAAGAAGAGGCAGTGCCAATCTTGTGACATTTAGCACGCCAAAAAAATTAGTTTCCATTATGTCACGAAATTCCTGGTCAGAAATTTCCTCGAAAAATCCACCCAATCCATACCCGGCATTGTTTATCAAAACATCCAAGCGGCCCTCTTCTTTTTTAATGACATTTAAGCATTCTTCAATAGTATCTCTTTTTGTAACATCCAGTTGAAGAATCTTTAATTTTAAATGTTTTTGTTGAGCCATATTCCATAAGTTCCAACTTTTAGACAAGTTTCGCATGGTCGCATACACTTTATGTCCTTTCTCAGCAAGTTTTAACGCCGATAGAAAACCAAAACCACTTGAACATCCTGTAATCAATATAACCTTGTTTCTTGATTTAATCATTAAAATTCCTGTTCAGTTTTATTTTTAAAATTATACATTGAATTACTCCCAAAAAAAAAATCCTCAATAACTTGTAAATTGAATCTTTTTGAAATATAGACTAGTGATGCGTCACATGTATTAAAGCGCATCGGATTCACCTTCAACCCGGCATAGTGGCTGAAACGTCAGGACGCTTTATCATTGACAAGACACTAGAACAAGTTAATTCCTAGACTTAAAAGTACCTGTGGATTTTTCAAATTCATGTTAAAATTTTGATTTCCTATGGTAATTTCTTGCCCAAACTGGCTCAATCCATCTTCGTATTTCAGGTCAATAACCAAGGCTCCAACATCTAGCCCGATACCTGCTTGAATACCCATCGTAACCAGGCTGTAATCAGTTTCAATTTCATCCAATACATTGTTAATTGTATTAGGACTGGAATTCAAAAGAACACTGAAAACAGGACCTATCTCGACCCGTAAATTATCAAATTTCAATCCTCCTAAAACAGGAAAATCAATTTTATCATATTTTAATTCCACTATCTGTTGCACGGCAACATCCGAATCAATTTCAAGGGTTCCCCCCGATGAGGTGTAATATAATTCGGGTTGTAGAAAAAAACTTTCATACCCAAACCTGGCAAATGCCCCTAAATGATATCCATACTTTTGTGCTCCATCGTCTATGATCACAAGGTTTTCTCCTACCTGGTATGTTTCTGATACTCTCAATTGAGAGAAACTAAGTCCCGCTTTAGGTCCTAACATGAAATTCTGACTAAATGCTCCTAAAACAAACACGGGCAATATTGCTAAAATTAGATATATCTTTTTTTTCATAATTCCCAATTTTTAATTATTTACTTTTATTCACCATGTAAGCAGTAAAAATACTGCCAGAAATATTTTTAAAAACTCTAACATTGCAATGAAAAACCGTAAACAACGTCCACAACCGGGAATTATTGAAGTAAATTTTATTGCTGCACTTTAAAAATTTTTGTTGAAAAACTACTCGATCGTGTAAAAATTTCACGTCAAATAATGGTGAAAAAAATTAATTAGCTTGTACGTTTTTTGCATGAAACTTCATGAAAATGAAAAATAAAACATTTTTCCCGGTTTTTTATTTATAAAAGTCATTGACTTGGCAAAAATCATCATAAATTTGAGAAGATTGTATTCAAGGATGACTTTTTACATCCCGGAATTTAAAAATAAATCTTGTAAACATGAAATTGGAATTAATTTTATTATTGGCTTGCTCTATTTTATTAGTTTTCATTGTTTTTCTTCTACTAAGGAAAAAGCCTGATTTTTTTAAAATTCAAACATCAGTTGAACGGTTCAATATAAACTTAGAAAGGATTGACATATCCTTGAAAGATGACTTCCAACGAAACAGGCAAGAAAGCTCTACTATTGCCAAAGAAAACAGGGAAGAATTATCCAAATCCTTGCATTCTTTTCAAGAAAGTTTCTCCAATAATGTCAAAGAATTCAACCAGCTTCAAAAACAGAAATTTGATGAGCTTTTAAATAAACAAGGTGAGCAAAATAAATCCATAGAGGATCGATTGGAAAAAATGAGGGAAACCGTGGAAAATAAACTAAAAGATATACAGCAAGACAACAACTTGAAACTCGAGAAAATGCGGGAAACCGTCGATGAGAAATTACAAAAGACCTTGAAAGACCGTATAGGTGAATCTTTCAAAATAGTCAACGAGCAACTCGAGCAGGTTTACAAGGGACTCGGGGATATGCAAAAACTAGCTACAGGCGTGGGTGACCTGAAAAAAGTGTTATCTAATGTAAAAACTAGGGGAGCGTTAGGTGAAATTCAATTGGGAAATATCTTGGAACAATTTCTTTCCCCGGAACAATATATTTGCAATGCCAAAATAAAACCGGGATCCTCCCAAGTAGTTGAATTTGCCGTGAAATTACCCGGGAAAGATGATCAAGATGATTTTATCCTTCTCCCTGTTGATTCTAAATTCCCGGTGGAAGATTATCACAGGCTGCTTGACATCTACGAACATTTGGATAATTTTTCCAAGGAAGAGATCCAAAAAGCAGAAAATGCTTTTGATACCATCGTGAAAAGATGCGTTAAAATGATCAATGACAAATATATATATCCTCCAAAAACAACAAACTTTGCCCTCATGTTTGTTCCCACTGAAGGTTTATATGCTGAAATTTTAAGAAGAAGGGGGTTATTCGAAATCCTGCAAAAAAATTATAACATTACCGTGGTGGGACCATCCAATCTTGTGGCATTTTTAAGCAGCTTACAGATGGGTTTTAGAAGCCTGGCTGTACAAAAACGTTCCAACGAGGTATGGAATATTCTCGGGGCTGTTAAGACAGAGTTTAGTCATTTCGAGGGAGTATTGAAGTCTGCTCAAAAGCAACTTGCCCAAGCAAATACCAGCATAGATAAATTGGTAGGCACCAGGACCAGGGCCATGCAACGTAAATTAAACAGTATCCATGAACTTCCCCTGGAAGATGCCAAAAAAATCTTGTCGGTTACTAATCCCGGGGAAAAAGATCAAGATGACCCGGAATAGCTACAATTAAAACTTGCATCTTCTGCAATTCATCAGCTAAACATCAAGGATTCCCGGAAAACAAGGAAAAAAGGTTAAAATGAAACAGGTATTTTTATCATAATAACTTCCTTTTCATTGCCCTGGGTTCTGAGATTCTGAAAGCATATCTTCCACTAGGTTTAACATTTTAGCAGTTGCTTTTATGGCAGATGCTGTCTGGTCGGAATCAAGCCCGCGTGTTCGAAATTCCTTTCCATCTAAATTCCAAGTAATGACAGTTTCCACCAAGGCATCTGTTTTTCCACCCGGGGGGATCCTAACCATGTAATCAGACAAAAAAGGCAATTTCTTTTTCTGCAACTTATATATTTTCCTTACTGCTTTCACGAAAGCGTCATATTGTCCGTCACCTGTAGCTGTCTCTTCGTATTCTTTCCCGTTGATTTCTATGCGCAAGGTCGCTGCCGGTCTAAGGCCATGGGCATGGGCTATATAATAATTTTTAATGATAATTCTCTCCACAACCCGCCTACTTTTAATGACATCAGATATAATGTAGGGAAGGTCTTCCTTGGTTACCACGCTTTTCTTGTCACTTAATTCAACCACTCGATCCACTACTTTTTTCACTGATTCTTCGTCCAGGTCTATGCCAAGTTCTTCCAAGTTTTTAAGAATGCTGGCTTTTCCTGCTGTTTTTCCCAGGGCATATTTCCTGCTTCTGCCAAAACGTTCGGGAAGCAAATCATTGTGGTAAAGGTTCCCTTTTTTATCCCCATCGGCATGAACACCGCAGGCCTGGGTAAACACGTTGGCCCCGATTACCGGTGTGTTCGATGCAATTTTCACCCCACTATATGTTTCTACCACACGACTCACTTTATTTAATTTTGATTCTATCACCGGAAGTTCCATTTTCAAGTGATCTTTTAAAGCGGCTATGACACTTGCCAAAGGAACATTTCCCGTCCTTTCCCCTAAACCATTAACTGTCGTGTGGATTCCTTTCACTCCTGCTTTTACAGCAAAAATAGCATTGGCGACCGCGAAATCATAATCATTATGACCATGAAAATCAAAATGAAGTTTCGGGTACTTATCCACCATAATTTTGCAAAAACTATAAACTTCATCCGGTGAAAGTATCCCGAGCGTATCAGGAAGCATGAACCTGCTAATTTCTGTATCTTTCAGGCCTTCCATTAATTCAAAAACATAGTCGCGGGAATTGCGCATCCCGTTTGACCAATCTTCTAAATAGATATTTGCGGACATCCCTATCGACCGGGTATATTGAATGGACTCCTTGATATCTTGAATATGTTGAGCCGGGGTTTTTCTAAGTTGACCTTGTACATGAGAAAGAGATCCTTTTGTCAAAAGATTGACGACCTTTCCACCGGCATCGGCTATCCAGTCAATGGAAGCTTTCCCGTCAATGAAACCCAACACTTCAATTTTCTCAAGAAAACCCTTCTCCTGGGCCCATTGGATGATTTTACGCACACCCTCAAATTCACCTTTTGAAATCCGTGCAGATGCTACCTCGATACGATTCACTTTTAACTCACCCAAGAGCATCTTTGCTATATGTAACTTTTCAGTATCCAAAAAATTAACCCCTGATGTCTGTTCACCATCACGGAGTGTGGTATCCATTATTTCCACGTTCATCTGTAATTCTTTTAAGTAATTCTTTTGAAATCTTTAGATTAAAATATCCTGCTCTTCTTCTTTTCATTTATATCAATCTCATGAAAAAAGGGAACTATACCTCAACGCTCTCCTCTTTTATAGCAGAATATCCTAACAAAGAAAAATATATTTTGTTTGATATACAACTAAATCATGAAAAGAAAACGGTATACTTAATCAAATCAATTCACCAATGGGAATAATTTTTCTAAATATTAGCCAGTTATTTTGATCTTCCTCCATGACCAGCATTAAAAAATTTCGGAAGGTATTTCTTCTTAGTGGTTGTAATTCCTAAAAAATAAAGCCCAAAAGAACGATGATCCCGGAAAAAGAAAAATACAAATTGCTCTTAGCCGGAGAGATGCCTGTTCCAGCTAAGTGAACTGCGTGTAGCTCAGCTTTAGCGGAGAAACAGCGAAGGAGTTAGCAAATTACATTATATTTTTGCCAACTTGAAAGTATTCTCAAGAATCAAAACAGATTGGAATAAGTGGTTCCTTGCAGGACAACCAATTTGGAATATTAATTCCCGTTTGGTTGGGTGAAAAATTTGTTATTGCACCAGCTTTTGATGTAAAATTTGCTGAAAAAGTTGGGATTAGATATAGGATTTGCGCTTGCCCCCAGGTTTTATTTAAAAAAAGAAAAAATTTCACCCTATGTTGGATTAAAGGTTGGAACATTAATAAATAAACCATCATCTGAAAATAAAATTGATACAGAAACCAAAATAGATTTACTTGGAGGTTTAGCATTTGGTGGAGAATATTTTCTATCTGATAATTTTAGTTTTGGTGTAGAAATTCAAGGTAATTTAACGAAGTCTGACGAAAATTCTTATAGATTTGGTAATCCTGGTGGAGTAAACTTTAATACAAGCACAATGATTTCGGCGACAGTATATTTTTAAGGAACAACTTGCACTAACACATTTTATGTGCATGCGGGTTTAGCTTCGTTTAGCTCCTTGCGGGTCGGTTCAGGGTGAATCAAGCCCTTGTGGCTCGTAAAAAGTTGTGTAAACTGGTAGAAAATCGCTTCATAACCCCGCCCGACACCATCCGTATGCCGAGAAGTAAGACACTGGCAAAACATAGTTCTGCATGCTGTAATTAACTCCGCTGAGTAAATAAACCCTCGGTTAAGATGGTGCAAACCACCCACCGGGGTCGTCTTACAATAGGGGGCTTCAACTAAACGAAGTAATCCTATGAAAGGTGAAACAAGAAAACGGGATAATTCCCCGATTAAGTTTACCCGGATTTTATCATCTAATTACAAATTTACGTGTACGAGTTAAACATTAAGCAGTAAAAATTCTTTATATTAGCAAAAAACAACCGGAATTCCGGGTAGTAAAAGAGAAAAATTAAACCTACGGGAACAAATGAAACACATTTCTTGGGATCATCTCACTTTGGAAAATAACAAGTCTTACCTTTATCAAATAGGAAAGTTGCAAATTTATTTCTCTGTTCGAGACAAAGAATTGGAAATAGGCACAGGAAATTCGGAAGAAGAAAAAATTATTGAATTCAAAGAATCGGAAATCCCGGGTGATATTTCTTTGACAACTTACATCACGAGCAATAAGGAGATCATCATTCTACCCGCCCTGCCCTTAAAACCACTGGTTCTAAAACCCGGGAAACCTTTCAAAATTCTTCCAAAAAATAACATCATGTTGTTTATAAAGGTTCCCATTTGGTTACAAATATATTGTGGTAAAAAAGAAAATGAAAAAGTAATTGCCGAATATCCTATCTATACTTTATCTGATACTTGGTTTGGAGAACAAGATTCGGGAGAAGGTGCGTATTCATTGAATTTCCCGGTGGAAACCATTTTTGAGGAAAAAGAAGCAAATCCTTATGTCATTTATTGCCCTGTAAATATTATAAATAATTCGACCACCATTTTAGAAATTAACAGGTTCTTACTTCATACTGAACAACTAAATCTTTATCATGGGGAATATACCTTGATGAGCAACCAAGTAAAGATAGAATATCGGGGGGGTGATCAAACAAGTTATAACACTTATTATGAAGAAAAACCAGTGTTTGCAAAAGGATTGAAAAAAATAAACACAGCCCGGGTAAATACGAGCAAAAACATAATCCAAAAAAGTTTTTCATTTTTTCGTTCTTTTTCACAACAATAAATAAACAACATGAACTTTAATTTTGAGAATTTAGAAAACCTATTGAATAAGGAAAGGCTGGAGCAAATCTTCCATATTATTTTAATCATTGTTATTGGATTTATCCTGTTAAAAATAGTTAGTTGGATCGTGGGTAAATTATTATGGAAATCGATGACCAAGCAATCAAGAATGCTTATTCGAAAGGGTATTCTTTACACGGGGTGGATCATTATTGTTTTTATTGTATTTAACAGGTTGGGAATAAATATCACCACCTTACTAGGTGCAGCCGGAATTGTTGGTGTAGTGGTCGGTATTGCTTCCCAGACAAGCATTGGCAACATGATCAGTGGTCTTTTTCTTGTCTCGGAGAAACCTTTTGAAATTGGAGATGTGATCAGGGTTGCCGATAAAACAGGTGTTGTTTATTCCATTGATTTACTTTCAATCAAGATCAAAACATTTGATAATTTATTGATCAGGATTCCAAACCAGTCCATTATCAGCAATGAATTGACAAATATTACCCGTTTTCCTATCAGGAGACTCGATTTTAATGTGGGTGTGGCATATAAAGAAAATTTAACACATGTAAAAGAGGTTTTATTAAAAATTGCCACAAATAATCCGTTGTGCCTGGAAGAACCAGCCCCTTTAATTATATTCAAGGATTTTGGAGATAGCAGCATCAATATTTTATTTGCCGTGTGGTTCGAAAAAACCAATTTCCTTGAAGTGAAAAACAGTATCTTTCTTGCCATCAAAGAAGAGTTTGACAAAGAAGGCATCGAAATACCTTTTCCCCATAGAACCATTTACACGGGTGATGTAACAAAACCATTCCCGGTAAACGTGGTTGATAAAAAAGAATAGGATTTAGGAGTTTTTTAATTTATCTCCCGTAACCCTTACCCTGCCCCGGGGAATAATAAGAAAATCGTTGAAAGAATTTCAGTTGGACTAAATGTAAGGTATAATATTGACTTATTTTCGGATTAAATCTTAAAAATTAACAAGTTATTGCAAGTTGATATAAAGATTTTTTTAAAAAAATCACATTCCTTTCACCAATTTATCCTATTAATTTGTTGGAATTAATAATTGATACTTAAGGATCCATTGAATCCTATTAAAATAAATCATATGGTAAAAGGAATAAATAAATACTATATCATTGTCTCTTCCATTCTCTTGATCCAGTATGGGTGTTTTCTAAAACCCGAGACGACCAGGAAAGAATATAACTTGGAAGAACTTGAAGCTGGTTTTAAAAATCCTCCCGCGGAAGCCCGACCTAGGGCAATATGGAATTGGATTGATGGCAATTATGAACTGGGAGAAATGTCAAAAGAATTAGCGGAAGCCAAGGAAATAGGTTTAGGTGGACTTGATATACAAGACATCACGATGTTCTTGGATGTTGAAAATAATAAAAAGGGACATGAATTTATGGATGATAATTATACCAACGCTGTCTTCCATGCCCTGACTGAAGCAAAGAAATTAGATCTCGAAATGGGTCTCATAATAGGAAGTGGGAGAATAAATACAGTTACCAAATGGATCCCCCCGGGTCATCAACCTATGGAGTTATTTTCAACTTCAATAATTGTCCATGGACCAGCTCACGTAGATCAAAATTTGATAATTCCCAAAACAATTGAAAATTCTGAATTTAAAAAAGACATAGCGATTATTGCATTTCCTGTTGAAAAAGATTCCGTCATACTCTCAAAGGTTGATGTAATAGATTTATCAGGAAAATTTCACGATGGTGTGATAATCTGGGATGTGCCTAAAGGAACATGGAAAATCACACGGTATATATGTGCCAATGCACCTTCTTCTTCTATAGCTGGTTATGGAAAATCAATGATAGACCAAATAAACCCGGAGGCTATTGAAAATCATATTGAATATCTTGCACTAAAACTCCGGGAAAAAATTGGGCCATTGAACAAATCTTCTTTGAAGTATTTTCACGGTGGCCAATCTGGAACTTCCGGTCAGTTATGGTCACCTGGTTTTCAAGAAGAATTTATCAACAGGAAAGGGTATAATCCCATCCCCTTCCTGCCAGTTTTAGAAGGATACTCAGTTATAAACAAAGAAGTTAGTAGCCGTTTTTTATTTGATTTCAGGAAAGTTTTATCAGAAACTTTAATTTCCAATTATTTTAATAAGGGAAATGAAGTTTGTAAACACTTTGGGATTGAATTTTCAGCGAAAACCGTAAATAATAAATCAAATATACCCTTCGAACATTTAGAATCTTCGGGTCTACTGGGAGTTGCCCGTGGTACATTTAACCATATTGTCAATGGTGAAGGAGATGAATTTTTTATAAAAGGGGTGGCAAGCGCATCGCATTTGTACGACCGAAGAATAGTAGAAGGTGAGTTAATGAGTGAAGCATGTTCATGGCTACATGGACCGGGAGATTTAAAACCCGCCCTGGATCATGGTTTTTGCGAGGGTATGAACCGGGTTGTTTTTCCTTCTTGGTTTCATACGCCACACAAAGAGGGAATAGCGGCTTGGTCTTGTTCTACTTCAACTTCCCTGGAAGAAAAACCAGGATGGACAAGCAAAGCGTCTGCTTGGTTAAGCTATCTTTCCCGCTGCTCATTTCTTTTGCAGGAAGGATTGTTCAAAGCCGATGTTTTATATTACCAAACCGATTCCTCTTCCAATATCATTCCTGCAAAAAAGTTTGATCCTTATCTTGGTTACGGGTACGATTATGATTTCATCAATACGGATATTTTGTTAACCAAGGTGGAAGTAGTGGATGTGAAACTTGTTTGGCCTCATGGTTCCACGTATGAGATTCTCGTTTTACCCAATGTTAGCTATATGTTATGCGATGTATTGAAAAAAATAGAAAAACTTGTAGCCGCGGGTGCCACTGTTATTGGCCCCAAACCAATTAAAAGTCATGGATTGAAGGAATATAAAGATGGGGATCTTAAAGTTAAAATTTTAGCAAATACCCTTTGGGGATCTTGCGATGGAAAAAATGTAACCGAGCATCAATATGGTAAAGGGAAAATAAACTGGGGAATTACCATCCGTGATGCTCTCCTGGACAAGGGGATAGAACCCGATATAGATTTCCTTGTTAACGAAAAAAATGAAAAAATAGATTTTATTCATAGACAATCATCTTATGCCGATATTTATTTCATAAGAAATACAACGAATGAAAAATTCACTGGAAACTTAAGTTTCAGGATACCAAATAAATTTCCTGAAATTTGGGATCCAGTCACGGGAAATACAGCACCTTGCAGAATTATGGCCAAAGAAAAAGACAGGGTGGTTATCCCGGTTGATTTTTTACCCTATGAATCTTTTTTCGTAGTTTTTACCAATCGCACGAATAAAAATTTTTACTCAAAAGTGAAAAAAAATGGGCAAACGATTTTCCCTGCGAATATAAACGATGAAACCCCACCCATGTTTGAAGAATATAATGGTGATATTGTTTGTAAAACACCCGGAAAATATGTTTTCGAGAAAGAAAAAGGGAAAAAGCAAATTATTGATGTCAATGAAATTCCCGGTGAGATCATCATTGCCGGTACCTGGGAATTACATGTTAAACATGGCAGAAATGAAGAAGATACTTTAACATGGGATAAGCTTCATTCGTGGAAAGAAAAAAAAGAAACTCGCAACTTTACAGGAGTTATTACTTATTTTAAAGATTTTGATATTCCCGCTTCACTTTTACAAGAAAAATATAGGATGGTTTTGGATTTAGGGAAGGTAAACGAGGTTGCCCACGTCTTCCTTAACGGAAAGGATATGGGCATTTTATGGAAACCACCCTACCTGGTTGACATAACCAATATTTTGTTGCCCGGGGCCAATGAATTGCGTGTTGAAGTTGGTAATTCCAAGGCAAATTTACGTGGTAATAATAGGGATAGGGGAAATGAAGCGGGTTTAATTGGCCCTACAAAAATAAAATTTTCAAAAAATACGGGAATTTAACTTACCCATAATTTTGTTATTCCCTCACATTTAACATCTTTATTGTAAATCAATAAATTCCTGGGTAGAGCGGATTGTAACCTCCCCACTCTACCCGGAAATTTAATCCAGCGTATACCTCAACCCTGCAAAAAATATTCTTCCCATTATGGGACCCCATGCAATGGATGAATCAAACTGGTTTCCAAAAGGATCATGCGGTGCGATAATTGGATTTTGTTGCTTGAAATTAGTTAAGTTTTCCCCACCGGCATAAAGTTCCAATTGTTTAAATTTTTTAGTTACTTGAACGTGTAAAGTATAAAAACCCGGTGAAGAAGTTTCTTCCCTAAAGGTATTCCCATTAATGGCAGGAAGCCTGCTTGACCCGGTAAATAGGTTGGTCATGTCAATGTTCCACTTATCATTTGACGTGGAATAAGAAAGGGTTAACAGTCCTTTAGAAGCAGGAACCATGGGCTTTTTTTGAAGTGTATTGGTTATGGTCATTTTCACGTCATTAAACCGATAAGCAGCTGTTATATCCAAACCATGAACCGGTTCTATCATGATTTCAGCTAGAAAACTATTTGAATATGATTCCCCTTCCAGGTTGTAAATATACACGTGGTCAAGATCCTGGTCTACATCTACCACCGCTTGATTCACGAAGTCTGTCCTATAAAAATCAAGCCTTGTTTCCAAGTTTTTTTTGCCATTTATTTTAAAACTTTTTACCAAGGAAATTCCATAATTCCATGCTTCTTCCTGGTTCAATTCTTCTTGGAATACCCATTCCCTGGAACTTGCCAGGTAACCACTGTTTTCAGCCAATACATTCGCCGTCCTATATCCTTTCCCGGCAGACCCGCGAATGACAATGGTTTTATCAAAATGATATTTCAGGTGTATTCTTGGTGTAAAAAATAGACCGTGAATGTTATGATAATCAGCCCTCAATCCAGCAATGACATTTAATTTTTCCGGTAAGGTGTAATTATATTCTGAAAAAATTCCGGGTATATACTCCTGCCTATTAAAATTTGTACTGTTCAATTTTTCATCATACTCATCATAATAGAAGCTGATGCCTGAATTAAGTTGGTGTGCGGTATTGAAAATGATGGTGTTGAATATGATATTACTATAAAAACTGGCTTGTTCCCCTGTATACTCGTTTAAACCGAAATAACTATCTTGTTCATGCTTGGAAAAGGAAAGTTGACCTCCTATCCCCGAAGAAACCGTGTTCGGGATTTTAAACCCACCTTTCAGGAATACTTCGTATTGACGGGTATCCATGCCTATACCATAAAAGTTGGTTGTTCCCCTATGAATCTCCTTGTTAAAATCATATTGTCCTCCAAGCCTTTTTTCTTCCATGTAGCGAATGCCAACCTGTGACTTGATTTTGTCATTTTTGTTAAACTTCCACCTGTTCATGAAATGGAATTGAGAGTTGAGTGGCATATCCAAGAAGGAATCACCATTTAAGTCCCACTTGGAATTCATTATAGAACCATGGGAAAGCAGCATGGTGCTGATATGATCATTTATTTTAATAGCCGAGGTAACATTGCCTTCCATTCTTCCCAGGTGGTTACCAAATACATTGATGAACAATGGATCACCCGTATCTGGTTTTTTCATTTCAATGTTAATCTGCCCGGTGGTTGATTCGAACCCGTTCAAAACAGATGATGTTCCCTTGGAAACTTGTATGGATTCCAACCAGGATCCGGGGACAAAAGTCAGCCCGCTATTTGCATTCAACCCCCTGACCAGTGGGATGTTCTCCCGCATGATCTGTGTATATACCCCCGCCAAACCAAGCATTTGAATTTGTTTAATCCCACTGACAGCATCCGCGTAAGAAACATCCACCGAAGCATCATTCTCGAAACTCTCGGCCAGGTTACAACAGGGCAGTCTTTCCAATCCTTCGCCCGTAATGATGTGGGCATTGATGGGATCGATTTTGGATAAGTATGATCCTTTTTCACGCTCCCGGATGACCACCTCATGTATTTCTTCGTTTAGTGTTAAATGCAATTCCACGTTTTTTCCCCGTGGAAAACCTGCAGGGTATCATTAATTAAACCTACGAAGCTGGCAACCAATAGGTTTGAATCATTCCCGGGATATGGCAATGAAAATTTTCCATGCTCATCCGCACTAGTACCTATGTTGGTTCCGGCCCAAAATACATTTGCTCCCGGTAAAATTCTTTCACGCAATTCGCCTTGATGCCCTGTTACTTCTTTAACCACACCATCAACATGATGATCATTATGTTGCGAATAAACTTGTAAAACATATAGATTAAGTATCGATAATAGCCAAATCGTTTTTTTCATAAATTCCTTTTTTTAAATGTATGACATTATAATGAAAAAGATAAAAAAGGAATTTTTCTAAATTAAAATTACTTGGTTAAGAATATGGATTTTAGACCCGGGGGGTTTTTGCAGGAAAAATGATGTTGGTTGGAAAGTATATAAATAGTTAATCTTTTCCTGGAATAATAAAGTATTAACTGGATTTAAGAAAACATGTTTTACATTTAGGGAAACCTTTTCATAAGGTAAAAAAACCTTCACGTAAAGAACTTCTTTTACACAACATTGATCATTGTTTTGTCCAACATAATGATCATCAGGGATTTTTTTGTCATCATGTTCATGATCGTGATTATGATGGCAATCTTCATCATTTATTTCTGAAAATACATGAACATCATGCATTTTACAAGAATTACAATAATGATGTATCAATAAATATCCCGCACTTTGCACGAAAAAGAAAATGGCAAAAAAGGTTAAGAATATTTTATTTACCTGCTTCACACGAAAATAAATTGATGATATTATATTAACAACGTAAATTTAATCATTATCTATATAAATAAATTTCCTACCTGGTATATTACCAATGCCATAAGCCAGGCGAACCCGGTTGTATAAACAACCATGAATATCGGCCACTTCCAACCGTTTGTTTCTTTTTTCACCGCGCTAACAACGGCAACACAGGGAAAGTAAAGCAACACGAACATGAGCAATGCCAAGGCTACAGGTGTTGTGAAAATTGCTTGATTGCCCGGCATATTCCCGACAGGAGAAAGTTCGCGTAGCCTGTTTGTCAAGCTCAAGTTGTTTTCTCCTTCTTCCGGGGAAGCATTGTAAAGAACTCCCATCGTACTAATTACAACCTCCTTGGCTGCAATACCCGTCAATAAACTGACCCCGATTTTCCAATCAAATCCAAGAGGCCTGATAACAGGCTCGATGGTTTTTCCTAGCTGTCCTATAAATGATTTTTCTTGTTTTTCCCTATCCCGTTCCAAGAGTAGATTATTTATCGCCAGGGTTTTTTCTTCTTCCAATTGAACCTTCCCGGCCGGGTTCTTTTTAACTTGTTCATTAAAGTTCATTTCTGCCTGGCTGATCAATTCATCATAGTTTTCAGAAAACTCAATGTGCCTGGGAAAATATCCTAAGGCCCATATGATCATGGAAGCAATAAGTATGACCCCACCCATTTTTTTCAAGTATTGTGAAGCTTTAAACCATATATGCCGGGTAATAGAACGACCCGTGGGGATTCTATAAGGAGGTAATTCCATCACGAAAGGTGCTTCTTTTCCTCGAAACATGGTCTTCTTGAAAAGAATGGAAAATAGTATGGCAAAAGTAATGCCTATCATGTAGACGGTAAAAAGAATTAAAACAGGCCGTTTTGGAAAAAATGCCGCAATCAAAAGGATGTATACAGGTAACCTGGCACTGCAAGACATGAAAGGGTTTATTAGAATGGTCAACAACCTGTCTTTCCTGTTTTCAATAGTACGCGTGGCCATAATGGCAGGAACATTGCATCCAAAGCCCATAATAAGGGGAATAAAAGATTTCCCATGCAACCCGATCTTGTGCATAAGCTTATCCATGATAAAAGCAACACGGGTCATGTAGCCGGTACTTTCCATCAGTGATATGAAAAAAAACAGGATGAGAATATTGGGAAGAAAAATAATCACCCCACCTACCCCACTGATAATCCCGTCAATTAACAAATCCTTTAAAATTCCATTGGGAAGAAGTATATTCAATCTTTCACCCACAAATCCTACCAGTTGGTCAATCCAGTCCATAGGATATTGCCCAAGAGAAAATGTACTTTGGAACATCAACCAAAGAAAGAAAATGAATATGGGAAAGCCAAGGTACTTGTGGGTAAGATATTGATCTATTTTTTCAGAAATTGTTTTACCCGGGAGTTTTTGATTGGGTCGGAAAGTTTCTTTTAAAGCTCCCTTAATAAATCCATATCGTGCATCAGCAATCAATAGATCAATATCTTCCTTGTACTGTTCCTCGATTTCTTTTATTTTCTTCCCGGATAATTCTTTTAATTCCTTATAATTAGAAAAAGAAGATAAAATTTCATGGGCTCCCTCGTCTTTTT
>CAZOSQ010000004.1:0-27110 GCA_964582245.1 uncultured Bacteroidales bacterium
ACCTTGATCTTTCCTCCTAGTATGTCAAGTAATGCTTTATTTATGGATAGTCCTAATCCATGCCCGGGATGTACCGAGTTTATTCCTGGATCTGTTTTGCTAAACCTGTCAAAGATGATTTTCTGGTTTTCCAAGGAAATACCCACTCCATAATCTTTCACGGAAATTTCTAATCCTTCACTTGTGCTTTTCATTGTCACATCAATCATGTCTCCTTCATTGCTGAATTTTATTGCATTATTCAGAAGATTTGACATAATCAATTTTAGTTTTTCAGAATCAGTTTTAAAACAAAAAGTATTGGTATCAAACTGTACTTCAAAATGATATTTAATGGTTATTTTTTTCTTTTTGGCTTCAAGTCTAAAGGAATCTATTACATTTTCCATTAGGTTTTTAACATCTACATTATTAATTTCCGGGAATATTTCACCTGCTTCAATCTTTGCCGCAACAAATATGTTTTTCAGCTGGAAATCCAGGTTAAAGGCCTCGGAATGTATTAAGGCAACCATTGAAATTACTTTTTTCCAATCTTCTTTATTAACAGAAAGTATACTTTTAGAAAGTCCAATTATAGAGGTGAAAGGGTTAATAATTTCGTTGGTGATATTTGATATAAAATGGCTTTTCAAGGATTCTGAAGCTTCTAATTTTTTGTTTACTTCTTTTAGTTCCTTGTTTACCTTTTTTAATTCTCCAAGAGCGAGATTATTTTCCTCGAATCGCCTTTTTAATTCTTGCAGTAATTCCTTATCAGAGATTTTTTTCATTCTTCCTATTTTTAAAGCCTGATAAAAATGGTCGGCCTGATTTGTTGTAGTGGAACTTTGATATTGGTAATGGATTCAGAATGTCCAAGGAAAAGATACCCCCCCGGTTTGAGATGTGTACAAAGTTTATTAATCACGTTTTCTTGTGTTCCCCGGTCAAAATAAATTAACACATTACGGCAGAAAATCATATCAAAAACATGGTCAACATCATATTTTTCATCCATGAAGTTAAGCCTTTTAAATATGATGTTTTTCCTGATTTGCGGTATAATCCTGACCAGGTTTTTTGTTTTGTCTTTGCTCCGTAAGAAATATTTCTTTTTAATTTCCAGTGGAATTCCATCTACTTTTTCTTCCTTGTAAATACCATCCACCGCTGATTTTAATATACGTGATGATATATCTGTTGCTAAAATGGAATAATGAAACCTTGGATAATTACTTAAAAAATCTTCCATGGTAATTCCAATAGTATAAGGCTCTTCACCACTAGAACATCCTGCACTCCAAATTTTTATCTCTTTACCTTGCTGGTGTTTTTCTACGAAGGCCGGTAGAACAGACATCTGCATGAATTCGAAATGTATTGGTTCCCTGAAGAAATCCGTTTTATTGGTACTTACCACGTCTATCATATGAATTACTTCAGTTTCCTGTCCCTTATCACTGAATACATAATTACAGTACTCTCCAAAGTTTACTAAATTCAAAGCTCGCAACCTTTTTTGCAACCTGCTTTGCAGCATGACCTTCTTTACCGGGGGCATTTTAATCCCGTAATTATTGAAGATGAAAGAGCTTAGTTTATTAAACTCCTCATCGGTTAATTGGGCTTTAAATATTTGGGATAGATTGGCTTGATCTTCCATTTTTAAAAGATTAACCTGGTTAACCCCAGGAATAGCCTCAATGACTAAGAAGCTAAAGATTAATAATTAATTTAGGAAGGTCGAATCATGGGCAAATTGAAAGAAATTATTAAATTTCGAAAGCACATTCTTCAACACTTATAGATGATCTAATAGAGAATTTAAGAGTTCACATAAAGCAGGCTCCCGTTTTATTTCAGAAATTTATTTACCCTATTTTCTTATCAATTTGTTATGATGCAACCTATGGGCTTATTTTTGTTTAAGCTCCTTTTATTTTTCTGTTTCCTTGGCCGTTTTTTCTTCCTTGGAAACCATTTTCTTTGATCCTTCGGCCGTATCTCTTAGCGTAATTAATTCATCCGAGGAAAAAATCATATCCATATCAAGAATCATGACAAAATCATCTTCTACTTTTACCATTCCCTCAATAAAATCGGAACGATAACGGGTTCCAATGCTTGGTGGGGGTTGTACTTGATCTTCCTCTATTTCAAGGACTTCTTGGACTGAATCTACCAGGGCGCCAACTTGCACGGATTCGTTGTTTACATCTATATCCAGCACGAGAATACAGGTATTCGAAGTATATTCCGTGGCGGTCATGTCGAACTTTATCCTGGTATCCACCAGCGGAAGTACAGTCCCCCTAAGATTTATCACACCTTTCATATATGCAGGTGCTTTAGGAACCTTGGTGATTTTTGTCAATTCCAGGATGTTTAAAACTTTACTTACATTAGCGGCAAAGGTTTCTTCGCCTAATTTGAAGGTAAGAAAAGAATTAATTCTTTTTGATTTTTCGCTACTCATTGTATTTTCTCCTTATTTTTTAATGAATGTTTTATAAAAAAATTAATTGCCTTATTCGTATCCATTACAAGTGCCACGGTTCCATCCCCAAGGATAGAGGCACCTGATATTATATCTTGGTTTTTATAATATTTCCCAAGGGGTTTTAGCACTGCTTGGTGCTCACCAATAACAGAGTCTACGATCAATGCCACTTTTTGGTCATCATGCCTTATCACTACCACTTCTTCCATTTTTTTGAACTCGTCAACAAATTCAAATTCTTCCTTTAAGTAGAAATAAGGAATTTTGTCGCCATCAAGAACCATTAGGTTGTTATAATTATTTACAAGTGACTCATGTTTAACGGCGTAAATTTTATGAACAGCTGCCAATGGAATAATATAATAATCATCTGCAATCTTCACCAAAAGCCCGTCAATTACAGATAGAGTAAGGGGAAGTTTAATGGTTAATGTTGTTCCCTCATTCTTAATGGAATCTACTTCAACTTCCCCCCGTATTTCTGCTATTTTTCTTTTAACCACATCCATGCCTACACCTCTTCCCGAGACATCTGTAACATTCTCCGCGGTTGAGAAACCGGGAATAAAAATGAAATTAAATAAATCCTTGTGCGATAATTCCATTTCCTCGGTGATAAGCCCCTTTTTGATTGCCCTGTTTTTTATTTTTTCAGGATCAAGCCCGGCTCCATCATCAATGATTTGAATATGCACGTTTGCTCCCGAGTAGAATGCTTTTAATATTATTTTTCCTTGTTCAGGTTTATTTAATTTTTCTCTTACCCCTGGTTTTTCAATTCCATGGTCTATGCTGTTCCTCAAGATGTGCATCAATGGATCTGTTAGGTTCTCGATGATGGTTTTATCAAGTTCTGTATCTGCCCCTTCTGCTATAAAAACTATATCTTTGCCCAGTTCCTTGGAAAGATCCCTTACTAGTCTTTGAAAACGTGTAAGCATGTTTTCAATAGGTATTAGAACAATGCTAAAAGCATTATCTCGCAGTTGCCTGGTCAATTTTTGCACGTTTTCTGCAATGGCAATTAATTCTGACTTCCCGTCATTTTCAGCATATAAGCTTAACCGGGCCTGCGTGGTTACCAGTTCGCTGACAAGGTTCATTAAGGTATCCAATTTTTCAGAGGAAACCCTGATGCTTGAAATATTATTTTCCTTATGGCCATTGGAGTTTTTTTCTATTTTTTTCTTTTTATTTTCTTTCTTGTTCAAAAAGTCTTTTGCCTTGATTTCCTCTTGGAGATCATTTATAATAGTTTCTTTTCCTGTTGCAAGAATATTTTCGATTACGTGGTTGAGGTTCTTATTTTTTACTAGGTTTCCTTCTGATAACATGCTAATTTCTATCAAACTATCATCTTCCACGAAAATAAAGACATCATTGATACCATTAATATTTTCTTTTGTTGAAATTATTATTTCCCAGTATGTATAGCACTTATGGACATCTAAATTTTGAAAATTTGGCAATTTATTGAAGTGTGGGATAACAATTGATTCACCTATTTGTGCCAATTCCTCGACCAGGAAGAGTGGATTGGTTCCATTATCGAAAATATTTTCATTGGGTTGAAATAAAATGTAGTATGTTGCTTCACCTTGCTGTGTTTCCTGTTCATTTAATGAATCAAGGTGAGTTTTTTTGTTTTCAATTGAGCCAATAAAATCTTTTATCTTACGGGAAAGATCCTCGTGTTCTTTTTTATCTATTTCATCGTCATCATCTAGCAGCAATGTTTTTATGTGATCAACCGAAACAAGGGTGAGGTCAAGTAATTCCTTGGTTAGTTCTATTTGTTCATTTCGAAGAAAATCATAGATGGTTTCAAGATGGTGGGTGAAATTGCTTATTTTTTCAAACCCAAACATTGATCCCCCGCCTTTCAAGGAATGCATGGCCCTGAATACCCTTTCAATTAACTCTTTGTCTGATGGGTCAGATTCAAGTTCTAACAGAGATTGTTCGAGGTCATTCACATGCTCTGTAGCTTCTTCTAAAAATTTTCTTTTGAAATTCTCCATTACCTTATGACTTTATTGATTGCTGCAAGAAGTTTTGCAGGGACAAATGGCTTAATTATCCAGCCAGTGGCACCGGCTTCTTTAGCCTCCATCTTTTTTGTGGCTTGTGACTCCGTTGTTAAAAAAAGTATAGGAACCCTTTGATAATTATTCATTTTACGTATTTCCTTTATTAATTCTATTCCATCCATTTCTGGCATGTGAAGATCCGTGATAACAAGATCAATGTTTTGACCATCTAGGTGTTGCATGGCATCTCTGCCATCTTTCCCTATAAGGACTTGATACCCTTCATTCTCGAGGGTGAAATTGACTACTTCCCTTATACTTTCGGAATCATCGACTATTAATATTTTCTTTTCCATGTTAAAGTTATTTAATAATGGTATTGTTATTGGTTAGAATATTACTTATACCAGTTATCTCCAACAAGTTTTTAGATGAACCTTCAAGATTCATTAAGCAGTGAAATTGTTTTTTCTCCTTGATGCATTTTTCTTGAAGGGTGTAAATGAGCTGGCAGCCTGTCAGATCCAATTCCTTGGTGTTAATAATTTCCAAGGAAATAGCATCCATTTCGGGAATAAGTTTTAATAGTTCTTCATGTATTTTTTTCACGTGATGTATATTTATATCGCCATCAATCACGATTACTTGGTTACCGTCTTTTTTCTTTTTTAACTTGATCTGCATGTTTATTTTTTTTTAAAAAAGTTCAAGGTTATCTTCATCCTTGTCATGTTCATCTTCATGACTATTATTATTTATACTTCCGTTCCCGGTTATTTTATCATGAATAATATATTCACTGTTCATCGTGTATAACTTTTTTAATTCCTCCAGGTTACTTGATCTTTCTTGCTCAGAAAGTGGGAAGTCAGTATTAAGTTTTTCGTTTATGGAATTAAGTTCAAGAATAATTTCTTCTACCTTTTTATCAAAAAAGTCATAGTATTTAATTTCTTTGATAATATTTTTAATGGTTTTGCCTACTTGCATGCTTATAGAATTATTTTCTTCTACCATATGGAAAAGCATTTGTCCATTTTCTCCAATACCATTTAAAACCTGGTGTACTTGTTCCTTTAATTCACCCAAAGTTTTGGTGAATAAATTTTCATCGGCTTCTTGGTGGATCATTTTGCTGGGATTACCAGATAAATGAAGCGAATATTCCAAGATTTTGGCAGCATTATTTTTGGCTTTATTCAATTCCCCGGATAGTGCTTTTATCTGGCTAATATTATTTTTCTCAGTTTTATCCTTAGAAGGCATTGAAATGATTCTCCCCAAATTTTTATAAAAAGAATGACTGGTATTTTTTACTTGTTGATACGTATCTGTTATGTCTTGTAATTCCTGGTTAATTTCTAGCAGAGATTCCTTTAAAAACTTGTTATCAGAAAATAATTTTTCTGTTATGTTGCTAGCATCTTCAAGATTAGAAAGAATTTTATTAAAAATTAGGTTTTGTGAAGCATTACCTGAACCAGAAATATACCTGCATAAACCCGAAATATCATACATATCTTTCCCAATTTCCTGGAATTTATTGGTAATTTCTTCTATGGCAGACTGATACTGCTGGTTTGCGTGTATTAGTTGAGCAGCTTGCAAACCGGCAATATCCCTAATTTGTATGTAAGCTTTTAACTTATCCTGTAAGACATGATTTTCTTCTTCAACTAAATCAAGATTATTAAGTTCATCTATGATATTTTTGTGAGAAAGCTGGATATGTTCTATTTTCTGTCGGATAATGTCATGATACTGGAGGTTTGTTATGATACTCCCAATATTATTGGAAGTATTTGTTGTTTTTTCAGTTAATAAAGGAATTTTAACCTTGGCCATGTCATATTTGCTTGATAACAAATTGATACTGGATAGTATTTGGTTAAGAAATAGTTCCAGGTTTTTCGTATTATTTCCCTTTATTTTGTTGAATTCATCCAGGGTTTTTGAAATTTTATTTTTAATTGTAGATAGTTTTTGATCAAAAAAAGTATATTTTTCCTTGATAATGTTTATTTCATTTATAATTGATGTTGAAGGCATCCCCATGTTATTATCCTTGGAAATACTATCTCCCAGTTGCAAATTCGTGAGCAAAAGTTTCATCGTTTGCAGGTTTTGCTTGTAGTTATTCAGGGGAACAAAGAGAATTTCAAATTGAGTATAGATATTGTCAAGGTCATGGACATGGTGATTTATGTTATTTTCAATCGATTGAATAATTTCTTTAAATTTATCATGGATCGAAATTAATTCTTTATAAAAGTTGCTTTTGTCTTTACCAGTAATGATGTTTAAGATTTCCGAGGCATTATTCGATAGGTCTTTAGAATTTTTGTGAAACTTTTTGAGATGGTCGTTTAATTTCAGAAAGTCTTCGGAAGAACATTTATGAATAGAAATGATTTTTTCATCTATTTCAGATAATATAGAAATGATTTCTGATATGGAAAATTTTTCTATTAAAGAAGCGAGTATTTTATCTTTTCCAGGATTATTCATGACTATTCAGGATTTTAGACACTTTCTTAATCAATTGTGCTATATCTATAGGTTTCATAATTAGATCTGTCGCCCCAAGATCCATGACCCGCTTTATATTACCAGTTTCCAAGTGTGCTGAAACCACGATTACAGGAATTGAATCAACTTCCGGATTATTTTTAAGCTCTTTAAGAAAGTCATATCCTGATATTTTTGGCATTAAAAGATCCAGTAGTATAAGATCAGGCATGTACTTGGTAATACTTTCCCTGGCTTCTTCCGCATTGTAGGCTGTGCGGGTGAAATATCCTTTTTCAGCCAGTATGGCTTCCAGCAAGACTATATTGGTATTTGAATCGTCTATTACCAAGATTGTTTTTGATTTTTCGAGGTTTTTCATCCGTTAATTTGAATTGAAATACAAGTTGGTTTACGTGGAATGATAGGTGAAGGATATAACTTTTAGGATGATCTTCGTTATTATTGTTGGGTGATTAATATCACTCAAAACCTTTTTACAATTTAATACGTATTAAACTATCTAGTATGAGAAAAATATAATATAACAAGATGTTAATAGATTACATTATCAATGGTAAAAGAATAAAGCTTCCTAATATTGATGTCTTAACACGGGAAGAAATTCAAGTACTCCAGGAGCATAGTTCATTGGTTTCTTACCATAAAAAAGATGTGGTGTTTCGACAAGGAACGAGGACCTCGCATGTTATGTTGGTTACCGAGGGATTAGTTAAAATTTATAAACTGGGAAAAAATGGAAAAACCGTTATGTTAAAACTTGCCGGTCCCGGGGAATTTATTGGTATGATGTCTATATTCGGGGATACAATCCATCAATATTCAGCCATGTCAATCATGTCCTCTGAAGTATTATTCATTGATTTTCCAATATTCAATAATGTTATCAAGAATAATGGTGAATTTGCTTTAAAAATAATAGGCGACTTAAGTAAAAATGGACTTTATATTTTCCAAAAGCTGATTTGTCAAGCTCATAAGCAATTGCCAGGTCGTGTGGCAGATGTTCTTTTATATTTTATGGAGGTAATTTATAAAGATGAGAAATTTGAAATGCCATTAACACGCAAAGAACTGGCTGAATTGGCAGGAACCACGAAAGAAAGTTTTATCAGGACACTTTCGGAATTTAAAAACGATAAAATAATTGAAATGGATGGAACCAAAATTGAAATTAAAAGTCCTGATATCGTAAGGGTTTTGAGTCAACTCGGTTGATTTTTTTGTTTAAAATAACAAAAAATTTATAAATGAAGAACAAATTAATTTTAATTGTTGATGATATCTATGCCAATAGGTTGCTACTTTCAGAATTAATTAAATGCATTGGTTTTAGTTTCCTTTTAGCTGAAAATGGAAGACAAGCCCTGGATTACTTGGAGAAGGAAGAAGTGGACTTAATCTTGATGGACGTGGAAATGCCTGTTATGAATGGGCTTGAGACCACTATTCACATCCGGGAGAAATTACCCCATCCACTTAATAAAATCCCCATCATTGCCTTGACGGCACATAATCCCCAGTTATTTTTTGATGATTATAAAGGAGTGGGTTTTACTAATTTGCTGGTAAAACCCTATTCAATGGAAAAACTTATAGGATTAATTCATGAATATACAGCCGATTAAGAATGTTTTTAATGCTAGTAAAATGATCCGGTAAAAAATGTGACGGAATCCTCCATTTTTTAGAGTTTTAACAAAGCTTATATACCTATTCTATCCTTATATTTTTCCGGGAGGAAAAATATTTTTGCTATCTTACAATAGGGGATTTTCCACTTTTTTTGGTCATATCTATAAAAGGAAGAGGAACAATGAATCTTATAAAAAAAATATGGTAGCTAGTTTTAATGATCCTGAATATTTTGAATACATTTTCAGGAAATATCACGTGCAGCTTTATAACATTGTTTACAAATATACCAATAGTGAACACCAAGCTGAAGATGTTATCCAGGAGGTGTTTGTCAAACTTTGGGAAAAAGGAGAAAAGATAAAAATCAATAGTTCTGTTAAATCGTATCTTTTCCGTTCTGCAATAAATATGGCAATAACCAAGGCAAGGGTTAATAAGCACGTAAAAAATTATGAAGACATAGCGGGAAATGACAATATTGAAGGTTTATTTATTGATGAAGGCAAAAAACAAGATGAAGATGAAATGAAAAAAATGGTACAGGAAGAAATACAAAACCTCCCGCCGGCATGCCGTTCTGTTTTTATCATGAACAGGTTTGAAGATATGAGTTACAAGGAGATTGCCGAGGTTTTGGGGGTATCGGTCAAAACGGTGGACAACCACTTATGGAAGGCCATGAAATTTCTTAAAAAGAGCCTGGCGAAGTATGAATGTTTTGTACTAGTATTTCTACTTTTTATTTTTATCTAAAACCCAGAAACTATGAGAAAAAACAAAATATATAAACTTGAGGATTATCTAAAAAAAATGAACTCAAGAAGCACGATCCACGGGGAAAACGATCCGGAATTCAAGGAAATTGAAAAAATTTGGCAAATAACTTCAAATTGTAATGATATTGTGAAACCAGATACAGATAAAGCCTGGGAAAAACTAAAAAAAGAAACCATAGAGGCCGGTAAAAGCAACACGGTTGCGAAGAAGCCTATTAAGATTGACCTGGTCCTGAAGGTTGCAGCCACTGTCCTTTTGCTTTTCGCATCTTCCTTTTTAATTTTCCAACACTTACAAAAGGAACAAAATATTATTTACGAGTTTTATGTTGAAAATGGAAAGAAAGAGGTTGTCTTGCCAGACCATTCTGTAGTATTATTAAATGGAGGCAGTAAAATCTCTTATGACGATAAATTTAACAAAAAGAGAGTTGTAAACCTTGAAGGAGAAGCTTTTTTTAACGTTGAACACCTTGGGGAAAATAATTTTATCATCAATACCCGGGAAGCACAAGTCGTTGTGTTGGGCACGACTTTCAACGTGCTTTCTATACCTGGTAAAGAAGAGCTATTTGTTGAATCGGGGAGGGTTGCTTATTCCCCAAGAGATAATACCGGTGCGGAAATTAAGGTTATTGGTGGGGAATTTGCAGTGATGGAACTTCAGGGGCCAGTTAAACTAGATACAATCAACAACAATTACCTGGCTTGGAAAACAGATACACTGTCATTTGACAATACTTCATTAAGAGATATCCTTTCAGTTTTAAATAAATATTTTGATGTTGAAATCTCTATCGAAGATAAAAACTTTGAAAACAAAAGTTTCACGGGTGAATTTTACCACCCGGATCTCGAGGATTTGCTTAAAGTCATTACCGTTTCAATGAAGATAAATTATAAAAAGACAAAAGATGGGTACCTGATTTATTAGTATTCTTGTATATTTGAAAGAAATATTTTATTTTGTTTGATAAGAAAAAAGAGTTAATGAATAAATATTTCTTTCGATCAAACAGCAAATTTTATTGGTGTTTTATTATTTTATTATGTATTACAAAAGTGGATACCTATTCCCAAGACCATCTTTTATCCACCAGGGTAACAGTAAAATATGAGAATGTAACGGTAAAGGAACTTTTGCAAGATTTAAAGAAAAGATATCGTATCAATTTTTCTTACTCGAATGATATTGTCCCATTACAAGAACGTGTTAATATTGAGGCAGTTGACAAGGAAATAAAACTGGTATTAGAAAAATTATTTGAAGAGACCGGTGTTACTTTTGTTAAAATATCGGACCAGATTGTTTTACTTTATGACCCCGGGATAAGAAAATACAAGGAACCCAATATCAACCGGGTGAAAACAATCATTTTTGAAATAAGTGAACCACGGGATAATGATTCGTCGCTAGAGAAAGAAGTGCCTAAATCTCCTGAAGAAACAGGGATGCTACCCCTTGTCAATCAAAAGAAAGTTGTGATTTTAGCAACAAATAAAGAATTACCAAGTACATTCAACCTACCCCCCCCGGGATGGACATTAAAAAAAACTAAAAAATACAAACTCGGTTTGGGATTAAATTCAGTATATAATCACCAAGATAATGAAGTGGGTATAGGAATTTACTGCGCTTATAACTTGTATAATAACATTTACATATCAGCAGACGCCGCAAGGTTAAGTAACTTATCAATTGAACAAAGCGGTTATGATACGGATGTTTCTCCCTTGATTTTTACTGGTAACATTGAATACCGGTTCTTTTTTTATAAAGATTTCTCTCTTCATCTAACCGGTGGTTATCAATTGAGATATGAAAAATACATCTTGGGGATTTCTGTGACAAGCTACAGCTTAAATGGCAAGCAATATCATGAAAAAAAGACTGTTACCGGGCATGAATATTACCATGGCTTTTGTCCCGGGGTCACTTTGAATTACCAGTTCAAATTCCTGACATTTTCCACTGGATATCAATATAACGTCAATTACACGAACGGTGGTGAAGTATTTATTAGGTTATTATATAATATTGCTTTTTAATCATGTAAATCTTTATCCACGAATGAACTTATGACCTTTTCTACTTCTACGAATTGATCTATTCGAATCAAATTGTTTATAATTTAATGTTTATTATTTTTATAACCTGTTTTTTTTAGAATTAAAAGAAATGGATTCTTTTTGATCAAAAAACAAAGTAAAAGGTTCGATACTTCGTGGAAAAAAATCCGGGATTTATTGAAAAGTTAAAAATAATTGTAACAAAATACCAATTAATATTTTTTTTGAAACAGTCAAAAAAACATTAGTGATAAATGATTCATAATAATGCGTTTGCATTAAATAAATTGTTTTAAATAGGGAATTATTGCTAACCAACCAGTCTTATTAAGTAAATTATTAATCCATTTTCATAATCAAGGGAAAAAGAAATAAAAGCATCTTTTAGAAAATACTAATGATTAAAAAAGAATTGTGACAATAAGAATCATATTTAAATATATCATATTTTGCAGTTGTTTTTCGGTGATATTCTTTTCATGTACTAAAAATGAAAGGGATTATGATCTTCCGGAATATGATACCAATAAGATTAAGGAAGGAACTCTTTCCATTTCAGACGATTATGAGCTCATTAAGATAACAAACCATTGCCTGGATGAAATAATAAGTACTTCTGAAACATTAATTAAATTTGGCCCCCAACCTTTAGGGGAAAACAGCAACAACACCTGTCAATACTTAATGACCGAATCCTACATGCAGACGAAACTCCGGGTAAACAAGACGGGGCAATGTGAAGGGAATTATGAAAACATGGTATTCGAATTGAGTTTGCATCATCCTGTTTATGATAAAAATGATAATATTTGCTTTTCAATACATTTATCTGATTTTCAGGAAAAAAATTCATCAAGTAATATAACATCCATCTCGGGAGATTTAGATATAATCATTTATGACCCGGCAAATTTTAAGATCAGTATAAAAATAAAAGGAGAGTTGAACTTGAAGCTTCCCGGCTATTCTACTGAACGCAGTATTTTCATGAAACGCACCTACAATCCTTCATATTCCACTTACACTTACATGGGCGACACGTCAATAAATGGGTATGAAAATGTCGGTATAAAGGGAACCACCAGGGGCAACACGGTATATTATGGAACAATCCCTTTCCCACTTGAGATTTCGGGTTGTCCTGGGGGGCTTTTACCAACAGGAGGAGTTTATAACATAGAAACACAAGATAGCGTAACCTATTCGGCCCATTTCGGTTATGATAATTCCGGTTCAATATCAAATTCATGCAATGCTAGTAATTACATGTTTTTTTATAAATCATTGAAAAATCAATATGAATCATTAATATTTTATTATTAAAATTTACCACTATGAGAAAAATAGTTACACATTTTCAAAAACTATTTATGATAATGGTGTTTGTAGGACTTGCAACGACAATATCCGCTCAGAACACCTATTATGTTAACCCTTTAACGGGAGATGATTCCCGGACAAGTGTAGAAGCTCAAAACCAGGAAACTCCTTGGGCTACTTTAAACCATGCCGTATCATCGGCAGCGAATTTTTCCACGATTAGGATTTCCGGTATTTTGACGGAAGACATCCCAAATTCCGGTGCCAATCCGGGTGGAGGTATTTACATTAACAGCAACCTGGCCATCAGGGGGGATGGGCCTGGTCAAACAATATTACAGGTTTCTGCCTTACCCGGCAATGCCTCCAACAGGGCTCTTTATATAGATGAGGGGGTACGAGTAACCTTGGAAGATTTCACCATAAAACATGGCAACACTCAATACTATGGAGGTGGCATTTATCATGCCGGGGCTTCATTAACCATGGACAACATGGTCATAGAAAACAACTCGGCTGCTGCAGGAGGCGGTATCTATTGTTCCTCAATTGCAAATCTAACAGATGTTATAGTTAAAAACAATACAGCTGATAGTTGTGGCGGTATATTTTTACATTCTTCAGCAATGGGAAGTTTTATTAGTTCCAATATCACCACCTCGACTATTTCAGGTAATAAAACCAAAGGCAATGGAGGTGGAATAGGTGCTGTCGCTACAGATGGCACAATAATAATTGTCGCCACCCAATTGGAAATAACAGGCAATAGTTCTACCATTACCTTTGGTACAGATACCTTAAAAGGTGGTGGCGGTGTTTATCTTACCGGGGAAGCAGATTTTACTTTACAAACCAGCACGATTGATAACAACAGCTCTAACGGGTTCGGGGCAGGTATTTTAGTAAAAAACACCATGTTTGGGAATATGTTTTCCCCCGAGCAATGCGCTATTACAAATAATTCGGCAGGGAAATCCGGCGGTGGAATAGCAGTTGTCAGCAACGGGATGGCCGACCTGTCACAAGTAACATTAAGCGGAAATTCCGCTAAAAATTCAGGTGCAGGAAGTTATGTTCAAGGAGGTACATTATATCTTAATTATAGCACAATTGCCAATAACACCTGTGACCAGGATGACGATGGTATTGGTGATGGCGGAGGTATAGGCGTGGCCAGTGGAACTGCTTCTATCGGGCACACGATCATATCAGGAAATAAAGATGGTTCCTCTACCGGTAATGTTTATCCAAATGTATGGGAAAATGGGACTATAACCACCAATGGATATAATTTTATTGGTATCAACGAGGGATCAACCACCTTCACTGAAGGAAACCCAAATGCCGATAATGACTACGTGGGCACAAGCACCTCTCCTTTATCAGCAGATATTGGAGATTTGGCTGACAACGGTGGGTATTCTAAAACCCATGCTATCTTATTGGGAAGTGTATTAATTGATGCGGGAAATCCAAGCGTAGCCAATGCACCGGACAATGACCAGAGAGGTGATGGCTACCCAAGGATACAAGATGGCGATGAAGACAATTCCGAGGTAATCGATATTGGCGCATATGAATTACCCGATCCTAATTCTCCCAAATTTATTACCGATAGCGCTGTTATCACCACCGATTCTGTTGTTTTATACGGAACTCTCATACCCAATGATAAAAGCATCATGAACATTGTTTTTGAATATGGCCAGAATAGTGGCTTTTTAATGCAGAATGTCAATGGGGACCCGAATACTGCTTCGGGTACAGATACCATAAAAATAATGGCTACATTAAATGCCTTGAATGAAGGAGTTACTTATTATTATCGTCTCGCTGGCGATTATAATTCAACCACGTACAAGGGCGAAGAAAAATCATTTACCACTTTTATTGATCTTAGTGCTGTAGATATCAACATTCGACAAAAGAGGATAATAAATACCTCGGAATTTATGGAATACCAAATCAATGGAGGTGAATGGAAAGAATGTAAATGGCCTGTAACTGAAAATGTCACTTTTGAGCCAGGCGATGTCATTGTAAGGCAAAAAGATGCCCCGGATAATTTCAGGGTGGTCTATACAATTGATGAACCAGCTGACGCCCCCGTGTATAGTATTGATTATGTTAATGAAGCAACCAATGAAAATGTTCCTTGGACTGATGAATACTCAACAGACAATTTTATTTCGGATATTAATGCCGGTACAAACGCGGTTGTTGAATTAACGGTCCCGGATTATGGAGAAGATGCCGGCCATTTGTATTTACGTACCAATGCCACGCAATACAAACTCCCTTCTAAATCGCAAGACCTTGTTATCCCAGCAAGGCACGCTGCCCCGATAGTTTCCCTAAACGATAAGAGTTCTGCCACTGCAGTATTTGTAAAATCTGCCGACGGAACAGGGGACACCGTTAAAACAGCAGATGGATATGTTTACACCTTGAATGCAGGGACAAACTATAGCGACATTTTGGACAATACTACAGTAGATGCTTCAGGGGACCAGGATATCAGGGTAAGAATAGCTGCCACTTCCTCAGCGTTTGCCTCTATGCTCACCGGTGATCTTGATGGGCCACTTGACCTCACCACGGTCGATGTCAATGTTGCACAAAGCATACTTACCAATACCTTAAGTATTATGGAATACAGCTTGAATTCGTCCAATGGCGAAGATGGTAATTGGTATGATTGTTCCAATTCCTCAACAACGGTGACTTTCGTGGTAGGTGATGTATACGTACGTGAAGCTGCAGATACCACAAACAACAGGTTGGTAGCATCAATAACAAAACAAACTACCCCTTCTTACACCATTAATTATTCTGATGAGACAACACAGGAGATCGTTCCTTCTACAGATGAATACTCCTTGGACAATTTTGTCACCGATGGTACTGCCGGAAGCAGCAGTGTAATAGATTTAACCGTTCCGGCAAATGGTGCGGCTGATGGCCATATCTATTTCAAGACCAAAGCCACGAAAACACAACTTGCTTCTGACGTGCAAGATTTGGTAATCCCTGCAAGGCTTGATGCACCTACTTACTCGATTAATTATGCTAACGAGACTACTAATGAGGTAGTGCCATCAACAGATCAATACTCCCTGGATGATTTTGCAAGTACTCCTTCTTCCGGGAGTGGGGCAGTTTTGAAGTTAACCGTGATTCCTGAGAACGGAGAAGAAGCAGAACATGTTTATTTCCGATCTAGGGCAACATCTTCTGCTTTCATGTCAGCGGTACAGGATTTGACCATACCTGCCCGCCCGGCACCTCCTGTAGTTTCCCTATCTGACCAATCGGTTGCAGATGCGGTATTTAACAAATCAGCAGACGGTACGGGTGACCCGGTAACAACTTCTGATGGTTATGAATATTCACTGGACGAAGGGGCTTCATGGACTGCCATTGAAGATGCAACCACCGTGGATGCAACAGGCGAAAAAAATATTATCGTAAGAAAGAAAGCCACAACAGTTGCTTTTGCCTCCAGTTCCACTTCTAACCTCGATGGTGATCTTAATTTAACTAATGTTGGTGTAAATGTTGCACAAAACATAATTACCAACACATTGAATACCATGGAATACAGCCTGAATTCAACTGATGGGACAGGTGGTACCTGGACTGCATGTGCCAATGGGAATACCTCTGTTACATTTGTTGAAGGCAAAGTATATGTCCGTGAAGCGGCAAATACCAACAATAACCGTCTTGTCATAACAGTCACCAAGGCAACAACACCTTCTTACACGGTAAACTACCTTGAAGAAACCACTCAACAAGTTGTTGTATCAACTGATGAATATTCTTATGACAATTTTGCCACGGTGGGTACTGCAGGCGCTGGAGAAGTATTAGCTTTAACAGTACCTGCCGCTGGAAATACTCCAGGGCATGTTTATTTCAAGACAAAAGCAACTGCGGCTCAATTGGCTTCTGATGTACAAGATTTAGTTGTACCGGCAAGGCCAGCGGCCCCAAGTTACACGATCAATTATCCTGATGAGACAACGGCAGAAACAGTGCCTTCAACTGATGTTTATTCTTATGACAATTTTGCTACTGCCGGGACTGCAGGTAGTGGCAGTGTATTAGATTTAACAGTTCCGGGAAATGGAGAAGATAATGGCCATGTGTATTTCCGGAAAAAAGCCACATCTAGCACTTTCTTATCTGCTGTACAAGACCTGGTTATACCTGCAAAGGCTGCAGCACCAATTGTTTCTCTTGATGACAACAGTTCTGCCACGGCAGTTTTCAAAAAGTCAGCCGATGGAACAGGAGATAATGTAGCCACTGCCGACGGGTATGAATATACCCTTGATAATGGTACCAGTTGGACAGGTATTACCGATGCAACAACTGTTGATGCTACCGGCGACCAGGATATTAGGGCAAGGGTTAAAGCCACATCTTCAGCTTTTGCTTCGGAAATAACGGGTAACCTGGATGGTGCCCTCGACTTGTCTCCTGTTACATACAATGTTGCACAAGGTACGCTCAACAATACATTGGTAACCATGGAGTACAGTTTAAATTCTACTGATGGCACTGACGGCACATGGTCTGATTGTCAGAATACTTCTACCTCAGTCACATTTACAGAAGGCAAAGTGTATGTAAGGGAAAAAGCAGATGCTACCAACCTCAGGTTATTGGGTACTGTAACCAAAGCATCTACTCCGTCTTACACCATAAATTATGTAGATGAAACTACAGCGGAAGCAGTACCATCTACTGACGAATATTCACTTGACAATTTTGCCACGGTAGGCACTTCAGGCACTGGAAATGTTGTAGCATTAAGTGTCCCGGAAAATAGTGCTTCTGATGGGCATATCTATTTCAGGACAAAAGCGACTGCTTCACAACTCGCATCAGGTGTCCAGGACCTTGTAATACCTGCCAGACTAGATGCCCCAACTTACACGATTAGTTTCGAAAATGAAACAACAGTTGAGGCAGTAACTTCTACCGATGAATATTCAACAGACAATTTTGCCACGGCTGGCACTATTGGAAGCGGGACAACTGTAGCATTGAACATACCTGAATATGGACAAGACAACAACCACCTGTTTATCAGGCATAGGGCAATAAACCAGTTTGCTTCAGCTATTCAAGACCTAGTAATCACGGCACGTTCATCAATGCCAATAGTGTCCTTGTCAGATCAGGATTCTAACACGGCCAGTTTCAAAAAATCAGCCGATGGGACAGGTGAAGATGTTACTGACGCTGACAACTATGAATATTCAACAGATGGTGGTTCAAGCTGGAATGACATAACCACCGGTCTTACCCTAGATGCTTCTGGTGATAAGGATATTAGAGTAAGGAAAAAAGCAACAACAACCGAATTTGCTTCTTCCTCTACAGGAAACCTGGACGGTCCGGTGGATTTGACAAATGTTGCAATACATGTGGCCAACGGATTAATCCTTAACACCCTAACTACAATCGAATATAGTGTCAATTCAACCAACGGTACTGACGGGGATTGGACAGCATGTCAAAACGTAGAAACTTCGGCTATTTTCGTGGCAGGACCAGTTTATGTAAGAGAAATAGCCGATCCGTCTAACATCAGGTTGGTGGCAACTATCACTAAACCAGATGCCCCCTCGGCCTATACCATAGATTATGTTGCTGAAACAACGAACGAGACTGTTCCAAACACCCAGGAATATTCATTTGATGCATTTTCAACAAGTACTCCAGGTAGTGGCACGGTTATTAGCTTGAATGTTCCGGAAACAGGAGAAGCTGTCGCAACATTGGAAATAAGGGTAAAAGCAACTGCTTCAACCTTGGCTTCCGACCCGGTACAGGTTACAGTACCTGCAAGACCGGGAAAACCTGTTGTATACTTGTCTGATCCCAATGCTTCTGATGCCAAATTTGTAAAAACAGAAAATGGCACAGATGCAGTAGTTGCCGGGGACAATTTAGAATATTCTTTAGATGAGGGAAACACGTGGACGACAATCGATGAAAATACCACGGTGGATGCTACAGGTGATAAAAATATCATTGTAAGGAAAGCAGCCACAAGCAATTCATTTGCCTCTCAACCAACAGGAGACCTGGACAACTTAACAGATAATATAATCAGCGATAGCGATGTTGAATTAATTGTCTTCCCTAACCCAACAACCGGGAGAATTACCATCAAGGGTATCGATAATGCTCATGTAATAATTTTAGATAACACGGGAAGAGTTATTTCAAAGGTCAATCTGGATATAAATAATCCTGGAATAGACCTTGGCCAATATCAAGATGGTGTATATGTGCTTCAGGTTCATTCTAATGAAGCAATTTACCATAAGAAACTCCTCTTGATTAAATAAGTTAATAACTATTGGTAGTACTTTAAGGCAGGTATTTTTAAACCTGCCTTTTTTTATACACCATGCATGATGAGAAATTTGTTGGTCTTTTAGCAATGAAACAGGAAAGATCTATAAAGAGATCTTTCATATGCCGGTAATAATAACTGTGCTCGATGAATTGCTTTACCTTATTGAAACATTTTGATATCAAATTGTTATAGTTAATAAGTACCTGCATGAAAGAAAAATGAATCATATGGAAAGCCAAACAACCGGCAGTATTTTAAAGAACAAGAAGGCCGAGATCATTCAAAAATGGCTGCAGAAAATAAAAGGAGAAATCCCACAATCGAAAAAACATGAAGAGCTTTTATTGAAAAATGATTTACCCAATTTAATAGATGAACTGGCAGATGCCCTTGATTCAGGAAAATTAAATCCCATGATAAAGTTGATGAAGAACATGGCACTATAAGGGCAACGTTTGATACTTATTCATTGATCCATGTTATAAAAGAATATCATTTTCTTAAGGATGTTCTTTTTCTTGTCCCGGATAAATCACACGATATAACTAAGCTGGAACGTGATATAATCCTTTATTATTTTGACCTGTCTATACAATATGCAGGAGAAGTATTTTACCAGGTTAATAAGAATAAAGAAGTAGAAGCGAAAAAAAAAGCAGAAAAAAAAACAACAAAACTATCGGAAGAAGATGAACTACGGGATGAATTCGTGGAAATACTGGTTCATGATCTTAAAAACCCGATTAATACGGCTTTAACAGGAGTTGGTTTCCTACAAAAAAATTTAACTGAAAAAAAAGGTTCTACCCCTATTTTAATGGATAATAACCCTCACCCTGTATAGACGTAAGATGTAAGATTTAAGCTTTAAGATGTAAGAATTTCCTACGCCTTACCCCCAACCTCCTAAAGGGGGAGTCCTGCCCTCGCTGCTGTGAGACAAGGATTTATGCTCTCCTTTACCTTTAAACTTTTTCCTTTTGCCTTTTACCCAATACCCCTATACCTTTATACCATATGCCCTATAACCTACAAGCTTGGGGCAAAGTATATTTTCTTCCATTAAATTAATAGTAGTACCAAAAAAAATATATTGAACCCCTTTCTATAATCAAAAAAAAGTGTGTCCCGTGCACAAGAATTAATAGATGGGTTAACAGACCTTCATAAGATACAGGCAGGAATAAAATTACCCGTTGAGTTAAAAGAATGCGACATAACTCATGTCATTAAAGAATCTGTTGATCAATTTTATGAAACAGGAAAGAACAGGATCGTTTACACGAAAAATAAAAATAGGATTGATGGTAAAATTGACTGCAATTATATAAGAAGGGCTATAGATAATTTGATAGATAATGCCCTGAAATATGGGGATAATTCGCGGGCGGTGAATGTTCAAGTTAAGCAGAAGGAGGGGATAATAGAAATCTCTGTACATAATCATGGAAACCCGATCCCGCCGGAAGATCAGGAAAAATTATTCAAGCGATATTTCAGGATGAAAGATCAAAAAGAACCCGGCTGGGGAATTGGGTTAACCTTTGTAAAGGGTGTAGTAGAAGCACATGGTGGAGAAATAAATGTATCAAGTGAAGAAAGCAGCGGGACAATATTTACATTGCGTGTGCCTGGTAATATATCACAAAGCACTTGAATCTTAATGATGTCATTCATATCACCGCATCAATGGTAAGGCACAAGGTATGATAGTGGCTGATAATCTATAATTAATTCAAAAACATTAAACAGGTTTTGAGAAGAACATTTTTTTAAGGTTTTATGTCCTTCGTATCCATTATTTCCTGGTTGCTTGATTTCTTATGTTCTCCACATTAGATATATACCCGTGGAGGAACTTACCCCTTTTTAGGTAAAGTTTTAAAAGTAGCCGATAATAAGATTTGCAATGACTCACGATCATTTTTGTCGTCCACTAGTGTCATGTCAATGATAAAGCGTCCTGACGTTTCAGCCACTACGCTGGGTTCAAGGTGAATCCGATGCGCTTTAATACATGTGATGCGTCACTAGTGATAAAATAATAAAATTCCTTTTGTTTTACAAAACAGATAATACTATTTTTGTCAGGTTAAAATCTTAAGCATGCAAAAGATATTATCAAGAAACAAATGGTTTCTTATCCCTTACATTTTTTTTATTATATTTTCTTCCATACTGCTTATTGTATATTCAAAGGGAGATATCCACTTATTTATTAACCGGTATCATAATTTATTATTGGACTGGTTTTTTTATTTTATCACCTACTTGGGAGATGGAATATTTGCATTAGGGATAACTTTTATATTTCTATTTATAAATTTTAAAAAATCCTTTATAATAGGCACTTCCACTATATTCGCCGGGTTGGTAGTGCAATTTTTAAAAAGAATTATTTTTCCGGGCGAACATAGGCCTATTCTTTTTTTTGGTGGTCATGAAGAATTATATGTTTTTGATCTTGTTGAAAGTTTAAGATACTTTAGTTTTCCTTCGGGTCACACGGCTATTGGATTTTGTATATTTTTTAGTCTATCTTACTTTGCAAATAAAAATTGGATTAAAATATTATTTTTTTTGGCTGCCTTTTTAGTGGGATATTCTCGAATGTATTTATCACAACATTTCCTCGTAGATGTTGTTTTTGGATCCTTGATAGGGGTAGTGGCATCCCTACTTTTTAATTATTTTTTTAGGGAATATAAAAGAGAAACATCATTGACCATGTTGATAAAAAAAAGATTGAATTCCCATGCGTAAATCTATTGTTATAAATTTATTCCTAGTCCTGCTAGGAACTGTTTTATTTCTGCCTTTCCTGGGGAATGTACATCTTTTTGATTGGGATGAAATAAATTTTGCCGAATCGGCAAGGGAAATGATAGTATCCGGCAATTATTTAACTGTACAGGTTGATTTCAAACCTTTTTGGGAAAAACCCCCTCTTTTTATATGGCTACAAGTTTTATCCATGAAGCTGTTCGGGATCAATGAATTCGCCGCAAGATTTCCCAATGTTATGTGTGGTATTATTACCATGTTGGTCTGGTTTAATGCTGGTAAAACATTATATGATGACAAGTTTGGATGGATTTGGGTAACAACTTATATAGGTTCAGTACTTCCTTTTTTTTATTTTAAATCGGGAATCATTGATCCATGGTTTAATTTATTTATTTTTTTAAGTGTTTATTATTTTCTCCTTTATTTTAATCGTGAAGTTGTCAAAAGGAAATTGAGCCAGGTGGTTTTATCTGCTTTCTTTATTGGATTAGCCATACTCACGAAGGGACCCGTGGCTTTTCTCATATTCTCGTTAACCCTGTTCATTTATTTTACATTTAAAAAATTTAGGATTAAAATTCATTTTTCGCATGCTCTTTGGTTCACGGTTGTCCTTTTGTTAGTGGGAGGTGCCTGGTTTATACTTCAGCTTCTTTCAGGAAATATGAAAATAATCATGGATTTTATCGAATACCAGGTAAGGTTGTTTAAAACGGAGGATGCAGGTCATGGTGGTTTTTTCTTGTATCATTTCGTGGTCCTGTTTTTTGGAGTTTTTCCAGCTTCTGTATTTGCATTACAAGCATTTTACAAGATTGGACCCTCGAATATATTACAGCATAACTTCAGACTTGGAATGTTAATTCTTTTTTGGGTGGTTCTTATACTGTTCACCATAGTAAAAACGAAGATTGTTCATTACAGTTCACTTTGTTACTTTCCATTGACATTCCTGGCTTCCTACACCCTTTATCATGTTTTGAACCGAAATTGGATACTTCAGAAGTATATCCCGATCTCAACTTTAATAACAGGAATTTTATTCGGCGTCTTACAAATCGTTTTATCCCAAATTAGGTTATATAAAGATTGGCTAATTAATACTGGTTGGATTGATGATCAATTTGCCGTGGGTAATTTACAAGCAAATGTAACCTGGACTGGTTATGAATTTTTACCAGGATTGATCTTGATAACCGGGACTATTATTAGTTATATTTTGTACAAGAGGGGGAAATTAATTGCATTGACAGGGTTTTTTATGGTAACAATCTTATTTTCAAGTTTATCTATGGTTATGTTAGTCCCCAAGGTAGAAAATATTTCCCAAAATGCAGCAATATCTTTCTATAAAAGACACCAAGGTGAAAATGCTTATTTTGAGACTTTGGGATTCAAAAGTTATGCCCATTTGTTTTATACCCAAAAACAACCTCCCCGGAATAAAAAATCCTATCAACAAGAATGGTTATTAACAGGAAAAATTGATAAACCAGCTTATTTTGTAATGAAAAATACCAAAAAAGATTATTATATTAATAAATTTGAGGATTTAAAAATACTTTACGAGAAAAACGGTTTTATATTTACTGTTCGGTATCCTGAAAATTTTGATAAAGATGATAGATGACAAGGTGATTACGGTAGTGTTGCCGGCATATAATGCAGAAAAGACACTGGAGAAAACTTATAATGAGATTCCTTTTGATATTGTCGACCACGTGATTCTCGTGGATGATAAGAGTAGTGATAAAACCGTGGAGGTCGGTAAAAAACTAGGAATAAAACATGTTGTTATTCACGAGGAGAACAAAGGGTATGGAGGAAATCAAAAATCTTGCTATAATAAAGCCCTGGAATTAAATTCAGATATCGTAGTTATGTTGCATCCCGATTACCAATATACTCCCAAGTTGATTCATTCAATGTGCTATATTATTGCCAATGGTATTTATGAAGTAGTTTTTGGATCACGAATTCTTGGAAAAGGGGCATTAAAAGGAGGTATGCCTTTTTATAAATACCTAGCAAATAGGTTGTTAACACTTTTTCAAAACATAGTCATGAATCAAAAGTTATCAGAATATCATACTGGTTACCGGGCTTTTTCCGGCAATGTTTTATCAACAATCAATTATAATGCGAACTCTGACGATTTTGTTTTTGATAATCAAATGATTTCGCAGGTATTTTATGCGGGGTATGAAATAGCTGAAATTACTTGTCCAACTAAGTATTTTAAAGAAGCTTCATCAATCAATTTAAGAAGAAGTATAAAATACGGGATAGGGGTTATAGGTGTATCTTTTAAGTATTTGTTCCAAAAAAGCAGGTTGGCTAAATTTGAATTATACGAACAAGGGGAAGTTTCTTGTGCCAGGAACTAATATTATTTATGTCTCCTAAAAACATTACCTTGGAAATTCTGTTGATGTAAAAAATATTACTTTCCAAGATGGGGACAAGGTTTATAAGGATACAAATATGAAACATCCATGATTAAAAATCACAAACAAAGATGAAAATAACCTTCATGGATGTTCCATGTGACCTTATATATAAAATTATTTACACATGAAAAAATATATATACAAGGAATTATTGATATTTGGAAGTATTGTTCTCTTCTCATTCCTATTACAGGTTCTGATGATTCTCCTATATGAAGCAAAATTCAAGACCATCATTCAAAGTTTAAATGATATTCCCGGGATTTCATTTTTTCTTTATATTTTCTTTTTATTTATAAGGGGAACATGGAAGTTTGTGAACCTATTTTTCACACTCATTGACCGTAAAAAATCTTCGAGAATATAATTTGATTTTAAAATAATTTTCACATCTTATATTTAAATTTTATCTTTCTCTTAGATCACTTTATTTTCACACCTATCCTGTAACTTTTGAGTAATTATTCCCGTAATTACAAGTATTGCGTGGATCATTTAACCCATAATACCAGTAATGGTTTTCCCAGGTCTGGATACCCAGTAAAATGATCGGCAAATAGGCTATAAATAATCTTTCAGCATTCACTAATGGTGCCGGTTTATTGCGAGTAATAGCTTAATTGCAATCAGTTTGTTTCCATGCAAATCATTTGTACCAAAAACAAACTACTATGAATAAAAAGTACAAGATCGAGAAGCAGGATGATTGTATTGATAATGAATTTGAAAACCTTAAAGTATGGAAGACAGTGATAGATTCATTGGAAGATTCACTGGTGGTTATAAAAAGTAATTTTAAAATTGAAGATATTAATTTCAAGGGATTAAAGTCCTTGAATAAAAGTTCCAAATCCCAGGTTATTGGAAAAACTTGTTACGAAATATTATTTGGTAGAAAAAGCCCGTGTGTTTATTGTCCTTTCAACATAAACTTTTTAGAAACAAATGATATCAAATATATTGAAGCTTATAATGATCAATTAAGCAAGTATTTTTCCGTGAAATCATCCCCAATAAAAAATGAGAAAGGAAAAATAGTAAAGACGGTTGATCTATTGAGAGATATAACGAATAAAAAAGAAACAGGGTTATTGTTGGAGGAAAGCGAAAGAAAATTCAAAAGCTTTGTTGACAATTCAGTGGATGGAATCGTGTTGACAGATGAAGAAGGAAGAATTACAAAATGGAATTCAGCACAAGAAAGATTGACCTTGATTCCTTCTAAGGAAGCAATCGGTAAATATGCCTGGGAAGTTTATAGAAAACTTATTCCCTCAAGATTAAAAGGTAGAGTTTTCACCGGTACATT
Source organism: uncultured Bacteroidales bacterium (assembly GCA_964582245.1). Classification (GTDB taxonomy): domain Bacteria; phylum Bacteroidota; class Bacteroidia; order Bacteroidales; family CAZOSQ01; genus CAZOSQ01. The sequence goes on from CAZOSQ010000004.1 coordinate 25,771, forward strand.
GAAGGAAAGATTTGAACGAATATTAAAGAATGGATGTGCTGACTTGGCTGATGAAGTTTTAGAAAAGGAAAATAAATTACCCGATAATAGAACTGTTTATCACCAGAGCCTTGTTTTTCCCATAAAAACTGACTTAGGATATATAGCTGGAATTATTACCAGGGACATAACCGGGAAGATAAAATCGGGGGAAATCATCAATGAGCAGAAAGAAAATTTCAAATTATTATCAGAAACAGCCTTGGATTTTGTTGATGAGAAACAAAGCAATAGGATTTATGGTTATATATGTGATAGGTTGTTTCAAATGATTGAAGGATCTTCAGTTATAGTTAATTCGTATCAAACGAAAGAGAATTCTTTTACGTTGGAGGCTATTAATTGGGCCCCGGGTATTAAGAGGAAAATAATTAAGGCTATAGGATATAATCCTACAGGAACTGTATTTCAAGTAAAAAATGCTGATGGTTTAAAATTGTTAGACACAGGTAAACTGGTTAAAATTTCTAGTCTTGGAGAATTTTATTCAATTTCAGGATCCATAGCCACGGCAATTGAAAGGATCCTGGGAGTAAAGGAAATTCATGTGGTAGGATTTTTTAGTTCCGGCGAAATTTTTGGAAGTGCCATTATCTTATTACGGGAAAAAAATAATTTAAAGCATCCAAACCTTGTAGAAACCTTTATAAAACAAGCGTCTATTGGTTTTCAGCGGAAATATGCTAAACAAGCTCTTTTAGAAAGCAAAACACGTTTCCGGTCAATGTTTCTGAATGTTCCAATTGGCATGTACAGTTTAAATACCAAGGGGAAACTTAATTTATGCAACCCTATTTTTGTTAAAATGACTGGATTTCGAACCTATAAAGAATTAAACGGCCATGACTTGGTGGAGTTGGGAATTGAAAAGGAAAAAAGCTGGAAAACATTTATGAAATTACTTCATGAAAAGGGGGAGGTAAAAGGTTTTGAAACTACTTGGAGTACGCTAGATGGTGGAAAAATAGTCGTCGTGCAACATGGTAGGGTGATTCTTGATTCTTTAGGTAAAATCACGAGCATAGAATGTACTGTTGAAGATATTACAACAAGGAAACTGTATGAAAATAAACTAAAATTAAGTGAAGAAAGATATAGGGTTATTTTTGAAGGGGTTGGAGATGCTATTTTTATTAAGGATACATCATTTAGGTATGTTGAGGTAAATCCTGCAATAGAAAAGTTATTCAATCAATCAAGCAAATTTTGGATTGGAAAAAACGATTTTGATATTTTCCCGAAAACAGTAGCAAAGGAAATTAATAAGGTAGATAAAAAGGTAATTGCTGGCGAAATTATTG
>CAZOSQ010000005.1:0-26964 GCA_964582245.1 uncultured Bacteroidales bacterium
CATCTTACGTCTATACAGGGTGAGGGTTATTATCCATTAAAATAGGGGTAGAACCCCCCAATTTAAATGCATGTCCAGGGGAAGTGGTTGTTTAAAACAATAGCATGGCGTATAGTGCAATCTTTTTAATAAGATTTTTTATTAAAACCTTTTGGTTACTTCCCCGTCCATTATTTATACAAATTCAGGGACAGACAAGTACCTTTCTCCTGTATCATAGGAAAAAGTAATAATCTTTGAATTTTCGGGAATTTCTTTTATTTTTTTGGCAACGGCAGCTAAAGATGCACCGGATGATATTCCAATCAATAAACCTTCTTCTCGTGCTGCTTTTTGTGCGTATTCAAAGGCTTCTTCTTTTTCAATTGTTATGGTACCATCAAGCAAATCGGTTTGGAGGTTGGCTGGAATAAATCCGGCGCCTATTCCTTGTATCGGGTGTGGTCCGGGTTTTCCCCCGCCAATGACAGGAGAGGCAGATGGTTCAACTGCATATACTTTTAAATTTGGCCATGCTTTTTTTAAGATTCTAGCGCAGCCCGTGATATGCCCCCCGGTACCAACACCTGTTATTAGGTAATCTAACCCTCCAGGAAAATCATCAAGGATTTCCTTCGCGGTTGTTTCCATATGTATTTTTACATTGGCTTCATTATCAAATTGAGATGGCATCCATGAATTTGGAGTTTCATCCACCATTTCCTTGGCTCGTTCAATGGCAGCCTTCATACCTCCTTCACGAGGAGTGAGCTCAAAATTGGCTCCATATGCTGCCATTAATCTTCGTCTTTCAATAGACATGGATTCTGGCATGACCAAGATTAATTTGTATTTTTTGACTGCTGCCACGAATGATAATCCTATGCCAGTATTCCCAGAAGTTGGTTCTATAATAGTACTACCCTTTTTTAGCAAACCTTTTTTTTCAGCATCTTCTATCATTGACATTGCGATCCTGTCTTTTATACTTCCGCCCGGATTTGCTCTTTCAAGTTTTGTCCATACTTCATATTTTGAAGGAAATAAATTATTAATCCGTAAATGTGGAGTATTTCCAATTGTTTCAATAATATTTTCAAATTTCATCATATAATAATTTGTATTAAATTGGTATGATGGAACATACATGTTTAGGAATTATTATACCCCTGTGTTTGCGTTTTGTTAAACATGTATGTTTCATATAAATAAATTTTTATGATAGTGTTATATATTTTTTATTAGATGGATCGGCTTTACCCGCTGTTCCACGAATTATGATTAATAATTTCGTCAAGCTTTTTAATTTATTTGGTAAGTCTCTACAAAATAACAGCTTTTAAAAAAGTTTGTTCATGAAAAAACTATAATAAAAAGATTACAGGTTACACTTTTATTTTCATTAAAAGTAATAATTTCATTACTAAGTCTTTACTCCTAAATGACAAAATTAATAGGTTCTTTAAAATCTTTGCTATCCCGCACAATGGTTTTGCTTTGATGATACACCACCGAATTAGGCAGGATGCTACTTGTTAACCAGACGTTCCCGCCTATAATAGTATCATGTCCTATGATTGTATCCCCACCTAAAATTGTACTGCCTGAATACACGATAACATTATCTTCAATGGTAGGATGGCGTTTCTTTTTGGCTAGTTCCTTTTTAACCGATAAAGCACCAAGAGTCACTCCTTGGTAAATTTTCACGTTGTTACCGATAAGGCATGTTTCACCTATTACAATACCGGTACCATGATCTATAAAAAAGTGGTCACCAATGGTTGCCCCCGGGTTGATATCTATCCCTGTTTGGCCATGGGCGTATTCAGACATTATCCTGGGTAACATGGGTATATCAAGTTTATATAAAATATGAGCTAGGCGGTATATGGCAATGCTGTAAAAACCCGGGTAACATAAGATTATTTCTTCTGTTGAATAAGCCGCGGGATCAAATTCAAGAAAAGTCTTAGAATCTTTTAACAAATCACTATATACTTTTGGAATTCTACTGAAAAAATGATCGGCAATAGTTTCCACGGGTTCTTTCAACCTTTTTTTAATCGGGAAGAGTAATTCTTGTAATTGAGCTTTAAGTTTGACTGCTTTAGATTCTATTTGAGCATAATTCCTTACACTATCCGATTTAATAGGAAAAAGAAATTCAATCAAATCATCCACGAAGATCCTGGTCTTCTTGTAAGAAGGAGCCTCATGGTCGCAACTTTTGTTGTGATTAAAAACTAGTTCTATTAATTGTTGTAAATTCTCCATTTAATCTTTTTCTTACAAAAGAAGTAAAAATTTAGTTCTCCGACAATATGAAAGAAACCTTGTTATAGGAAAATTGTTCACTATAAGGTGAGGATATGGTTGAATATAGGCTAAATCAAAAAAAAATATATTGTATTAAAAAGGTAAGTCTACTAATTCTACTTGGTGTTAAACGAGTAACTAAAAGAAAAAATATTTGAGTATAAGGCAATTGATTTTGAAATATCTGTTAAAGCATAATCAATGGCAAAATTTTGGTAATGAACCCCCACGCCAAAGTTAGGTTGGAAACTTAAAGTATTTGTATGATCAAAACCCGGGATAGTTTGAATATTTCCAAGCCCCCCGCGTAAGAACACAATTTTTTTATAATCAAATTGAACCCCCAAGTGCGGGTCGATACTTAAAATACTTGTATTCACCAGTACGTGCCGTTTACCATCAAAGGTAACATCCACGTTTACTTCAGCAAAACCAGTAATTTTTTCATTGATAGGGAATCCTCTCCCGGTGCCTAAAATTAGTCGAGGCATAGTAATTTCCAACGAATTGGTTGGAATTTCATTCCCGGTAGTTTCGAACACGTCTTTTAACTGGTCGTTATTAAATGACCATGCATTGAAAGTTGAAGTGATATCTTTTCCAACAGCTCCAAACTGCCATTTACCCCTTTGATATTGAATGCCCGCATCTAATCCAAAACCCCATGAATTGGCAAAGTCTCCAGTTTGACGATAAATGATTTTAACATTGCCGCCATATACCAGTCCTTCTACGGGTGATTTCCTAGAATAGGAAGCAATCAATGCATAATCAGCCACTGAAAAAGTCTTGATACGATCATACCGAATATTTCCCTCGCTATCTATTAGTTCTAAAGTATTTGGAATGTCGTCCACACCAAACCTAATAATAGAAATACCTGCTGAAGATTTTTCATCAAGTTTTTTTGCACCTGCTATATAATCATATTTAGCAATACCTGCAAAATATTCGGAATGCATCAAGCCAACTTCATATTCTCTCTGGATATTTACCAGGCCGGCAGGATTCCAATAACCGGCTGTAATATCCTGAACGGAAGCAATTGTGGAATTGGCCATGCTCATAGGGCCTGCGCCTACTCCAATGTGCATAAATTCGCCACTATATTTATAAATTTGGCCAAATATTCCGGTAGGAAAGAATAAAAATAAAATTATTAGCCATCTTCTATTCATGAGAAAAATTAGAGAGTGCATGGATTAACAGGTAATCATGTTAATAAAATCATTGGTAACTATATTCTTTTTAAAAATAAACTTACTTTTGCATAAAAATATTGCAAAAATCATGAAAATACATGAAACTCGATGATTCAGAAAATCTATAAATCAATACCCAATGGAATAACCTTGTTGAACCTCGTTTCAGGGATACTTTCCATAATATGGGCTTTTCAAGGAGAAATTATACTTGCTGCTTATCTTGTTTTTTTAGCTTCTATATTTGATTTCTTGGATGGATTATTTGCGAGGTTATTAAATGCAGGTTCCCAATTGGGTAAGGAATTGGATTCACTCGCTGATTTGATCAGTTTTGGATTTGCCCCAGCAGTCATTATTTTTAAAATTTATAGTTTAGAAGGACCCGTATCAAGTGTATTTTTCAAAAATTATCTTGTTTATTTACCTTTTCTCATTACAGTTCTTTCAGCCATAAGATTGGCCAAATTTAATATTGATACTCGACAAAAAGATAGTTTTATTGGATTACCGACACCGGCAAATGCTATTTTTTTCAGCTCTTTTGCATTCTTAACTGGCATGGACGAATCAAAATGGGGTAGAGCTTCCTGGGATAATTTTGATCTTTCTTTTTTAACGGGATTTTACCCTCTTACAGTTTTCATCATTATTTTTTCTGCTCTCATGGTAATCCCGGTACCCTTATTATCCCTTAAAATAAAAGACCTGGCTTGGAAAAACAATTGGAAACAATATATCTTGATACTAGTTTCTTTAATTTTAATTTTTGTTTTTGGCATCCAAGGTTTGCCCTTGGTTATTATATTTTACCTGATTTATTCATTTTATTTGTATTCTTGGTTCAAACACTAGGAAAAATTTATTTACTCCTTTATTGTTAAAATTGGTAGGTGATAAACAATATTTTCATGTATTTATTTATTATACATGAAATTATTTCCTGTAAACATGAAGAGAATATTTTCTATAATCATATTAATTTTTCTTGTAGTTTCTGCCCTAGCTTACAATGATACACTTAGTGTAAAACAAGTGGTAAAAGTGGCATTAAATCATGTTGATTACAAGTTTATTGCTGAAGAGCATGATTCTGTTCAATTCTCTGTTGGATTTGATTTCTTAAAAATACAACCAATTAGTTCTCGAAAAGATTCGGGAATATTTTACGAGACATCTTACAAAGAGGGAAAAATTAAAAGTGTGAAGATAGTTGATACATTGGATAACATAGTAAATTATGAATTTGGTGTATTTCAACAGGAAAATTTAACATTTTTAGCTGCTTATCGCCATAAACTGGGAAATGAGGGTTATAATATATACGGGTTTTTTCTTTTAGATTCACGGGCAGGTAAAATTCTTTTTTTCGGCCCGCTTTATTATGATAAGCCCGAAGATATTGAATATTCAATTGATCAAATAAGGACTATTTACGAGGTGGATGCTAATTTGCTTCCTTCTAGAAAATTAATGTTCTTGTATAAAAGCTTGGTATATCATACAGAGATGATTTACCAGGATAATAAGATAAAAGAAAAAATATGGCAATATTTATATCATCCTGATGTCCCGTTGAAAGGATGTGTCAAGTACAAAAACTTGTCCTTGTTAAAATTATCAGATATTTACAATATATTAAAAAATCCGGGTTTATGTCCATCAAATTTGCTTGGTGATGTTGAACCGAAGGAAGAATATCTTACAAAGAAAATTCCTTTTCTATGGGATTTTCATGAGTATTTTCATAAATGATTTTTTAAAAAGTAGCTTAATAAGATCAGATTATAACAAGTTGAATTAAAATCGATCCCTTCCAATTCTCCTATTATTTTGATAGGATCATGTCAAATTTTAAGGTAAAAATGTTTTAAGAAATATTTTTAATTCACCCTTGTCAATTCTTTGATACCCTTTTGATAAGTGGGTCGTTAAAACTTGAAACTAGGATAGATTGATCATTTGTTTTTTTTCTTATTTCTAAGTTTTTTAAAGATGTTTATTGATTGAAGATTGATTTTAACGGAGTGCTTATGGGTTCCAGCAGGGCCGAGTAAGAAAGCATAAGGTTTTAACCATTTAACATGGAAACTTACAATTCTTAAGATAGCCAAAATAGGTACTATTAATAACATACCCGGGATTCCCCAGACAGTGGCACCGAAAACAAGCCCAATAATGATGAAGAAAGGATTAATCTTTACATATCCCCCAACTATATTCGGTGTTAAAATATTATTTTCTAAAAACTGGATGATGATGAAAAGTATTACGACCCTTATTCCATAAAATAAGGGTTGTTCGGTTGTAAGTAATACAAAAATTAAAGGAATGGAACCTCCCATTAATGTGCCGAAATATGGTATGAAATTGAAAATGGCTGAAACAACCCCAAGGAGAATAGCCTGTTTTACTCCAATAATCATGAGTCCTGCTGAATTCAAAATGCACAAAATAAATACCACTACGACTACCCCTCCCATGTAATGACCTGCTACTTTTGATATGCCTCTTAATATTTTTATTGTAACAAGACGATTTTTTTTAGAGACAATTTTAAAAATGAAAAATGCAAATTTTGTCCTATAATAAAGAAACAAGAATATATAGACAGGTAATATGGCAATCCTGAAAACAGTGCCAGTGGTCGCACTAAACAAGTTATTAAAACTTTTACCTTGAAAGATTGAGTTAACAGTTTCTTTTAAATAACTTTCAAATGTTTTGTCAATAACACCAAACAAATTTTCCAAATTTTCCTGTAGGGACTCAATGTTTTCAATGGCTTGGTCTCTTAACATTGGGAAATCTTCTAATAATAATCCAAATTGCTGATATATAAAGGTTCCAAGACCGTAAACAATTGCGATGGCTAATATGATGCTGATTAAATTTGCTAGTATTCGGGGAATCTTCTTTTTTTCGAGGTAAGATACAATGGGTAGAAGTAAATAGGCTATAAGGATACCAAAAACTAAAGGAGCCAAGAAATTTTTTGACTGGATTACCCCGTATAAAAATAAAACTAATGCCAATAAGGAAGCCGCAAACCTGAAAACCAAGGGATAATTTTTTTTCATATTGTTTATGAATAGATCTTTTTTTATTAAAAGAACATATCAAAATTATATATTGTTTATCTGCCACATATCCTGGGTTATTATAACCAACCAAAACCTTGGTCACTTTTTAAGTGATAATCATTAAAGTAAAAAAGTACCACAATTCTTGATCATAATTAGTACATGATACCTTCATGGGGTCTTTTTTTATTTATGAAACAAAAACTAGAAGAACGAGTCTTGGCTCGATAGGTTATGCTTGACTTGACAATAAGGTATTGCCCATCTTGGACGTGATTTATTCAATTAACTTTAAAGGATATATTTAAATAGTTTGATGAGATTTTAAAACCCGCTTTACCGTACGATTTTATTAGTGGCATTATATATTCTTAGAATGATAAATTGTATTATTTGTATTTTTTTAATTTCATTTTGGATCCATCAAAGCAGGCATAAGTAAAATTAAAGATCCAGTCTCCAAGGCAAATAAATTCAGATTCTTTATTTAATGGAAAATGCAATGCTAAATGACGGTGGCCGAAGACAAAATAATCTATATGTTCTGTTTTAAGTTTACCCCTCGCATATTTAACCAGTAACTCATTCTCTCCTTTATCTTTTTCAGGTTCAACACCTTTTGTATACCTGCTTTTTTTTGACCATGAATGTCCCAACCAGAATGCCAAATCAGGATGGATCTTGCTAAATAGCCATTGTAAAATCTTATTGGTAAAAACTAGTTTTAAAAACTTATAACTGGCATCCCCGGGTCCAAGTCCATCACCATGGCCTATATAAAATCTTGCCCCCTGAGAATCGTATATTATAGGATTACGGTGAATTTTAACCCCGGTTTCCTTGGTTAAATAATCAAACATCCAAACATCATGATTTCCAGTGAAAAAATGAACATTTATGCCTTTATCCGTGAGGTTTGCAATTTTTCCCAAGAATCTTACATATCCTCGTGGAACCACTTTTTTATACTCGTACCAAAAATCAAAAATATCGCCAACCAAGAAAATTTCATGGGCATCATTTTCAATATCAGTAAGCCATTTTACAAATAATTTTTCTCTTTCAAAACTTTCCTTAAGCGGGTACATTCCCAGGTGAATATCGGAAGCGAAATATATTTTTTTGCCATCAGGAATATTCACTTCTTTTTATTTAAATATTTTTGACAATTTTTCTTCCAATATTCTGCCATGCAAATCTTTTTCTATTATTTTTCCTGAAGGATCCAACAAGAAATTCGTGGGAATTTGCTTGATATTATAATTGTTGACCACGGATGAATTCCAAAATTTTAAATCACTTACTTGAATCCAACTTCCGATTTTATCCTCCCGGATACCTTTTAACCATGCATCTTCCTTTTTATCTAAAGATACTTGATATATTTCGAATCCTTGATCGTGGTAAAGATTGTACAATTTCACCAAAAGAGGGTTTTGGTGCCTGCATGGAAGACACCAGGAAGCCCAGAAATCTAATAATACATAATTTCCCCGTAAAGAAGAAAGAGGAATATCTTTTCCTTCCGTATTAGGCAATTTAATTTCCGGGGCAATCATACCAATCCTTATGGGTTTGTTTTTTATTTTAATCACTTCTTCATGAAGCATTTTTACCGGGTCTAGTCCAGGGTAATTTTTCATCATTACAGAATCTACAAAAACATAAATATCATAATCTTTTTCCGGGTCAAACAAACTTTTATTCCTGCTAACTTGCTGGTATAAAGAAACAAGAATAGCGAGTGACTTATCGTTATTCCGGATCATCTTTTTTATGAAAGATTTATGAGCTTCATTCAAAGAATCAATTTTTTCGTTCCTGGTTTTTCTTGCTTGTTCTAAAAGAATCCCATCAAGGGAATCCTTTTCTTCCTGGTAAAGTTTATCAGTGGTAATTTTTTTATCCAGCAAAGAAAAAAGGCTATCGTTCATTTCTTTTATCAATTTTGAATCCTCAGACCCTTCTATCGTGTAATTCAGCGGGAAATCAAAATTTTCCAAGTTAACTTTTATAATTTCCCCTGGGTGTAACCCCAAGGTAATGTATTCATCATGTGATTTTTGCCATAATGCATAAAGCCCGGGTTTAGATATTTTGCCCTTAAGTGAAAAAGCACCTTTTTGATTCATTTCAGATGAATCAATATTTTGAAAACCATCACGGGTCATCCTGGACACAATAATTTTACCTCCCTGTCCCTGGTCCAATTGACCTTCAATAATAAAATAATTACTATCTTTTTTTCTAGAGCAAGAAAAAATACCAATGAATACTACCAGTAGAATATATGAAAATCTCATTTAGTTAAGCTATATTAATTTTAATTCTTAGTGACGAATGAATCAACATAAATAGAAAAATACTTTATAATCATTATTTTGACTTTTTTTTTCAATTGTGTTACCAATGACAAGACAATAGCATCATTTAGTTCTTTTTCAATTTTTATCCGGTATATCCCAGAACAAATTTTAAAAAGCAAATGTTGTAATTTAATCAAATGCAAAAGTTGAAATCAAAAATATGAATAATTCTGCTTCAACCAAATATTGCAACATGAATAAAAAACCGGCTTATTTTAATACATTTAAAATAAGCAACTTATGCCGGTTTGTTTTCCCGGGGCTTTATATCTTGTACTATTATTAAATCGAGATTATAAACATTTTATTTTATCCGGTTGGGTAGAATGTTTAGATACAATAATTAAAAGTATAATTTTTACCTGTTTTCCAATTATTTTTTTTTAAAAAGCGGGATTTTACTTGGTATCAGTGAGTAATTGAATTGAAAATTAAATAAATACGAAAAATAATGATAAATATCATAGAAAATTATGAAATAATATACTATAAATTAATCATTTAATAAGGATTAATTAAAGAAAAAATATTTATTTTCAGGCAAAATGAAACTTTTAAATTATAATCTAGTATATTTACTAATTATGAGTGTTTTAACAATAAAAATTTATTTAAATATTTATTAAAAATGAGTTATCTTCAGTTTGATAAATCACAATTGGTAAATCTCGAATATTCATTAAATAAAGAAATTCTGCGCACTAATCGCGCGGGTTCATTTGCCTGTACATCTATAATAGGTTGTAATACAAGGAAATACCATGGCTTATTGATTTGCCCGTTGGAACAATTTGAGGGAGAAAGACATGTTTTGCTTTCGGCTTTGGACACAACTGTTGTTCAACATAACGAAGAATTTAACCTGGGAATACATAAGTACCAAGGAGATAATTATCATCCTAAGGGTCATAAGTATATCCGCGATTTTGAAGCTGATGTTCCCAAGATCGTTTATCGTGTTGGAGGGGTTGTTTTGGTGCAAGAAAGAATTCTTGTTGAAAAAGAAGAACAAATATTGATAAAATTTACGCTAGAGGAAGCGCATTCCCCGACTAGGTTAAGATTCAGACCTTTTTTGGCATTTAGAAACATGCATTCTTTGAGCAAAGCAAATTTGTACGCTAATACCAAGGTAACCAAGGTAGAGAATGGAATTAAAACAAAACTCTACCAAGGGTATCCAAACCTGTTTTTACAATTGAACAAAAAAAATGAATTTATTCAAGTACCGGATTGGTATTATAACATTGAATATATTCGGGAGATGGAGCGAGGATATGATTATAAAGAAGATCTTTTCGTGCCTGGTTATTTTGAGGTACCCATAAAAAAGGGTGAACCGGTGATCTTTTCAGCCAGTACCTCGGAAACTAATCCACAATCGCTAAAATCAAAATATACTATAGAAGTATCAAAGCGGATTCCCCGTGATAGTTTTATTAACTGCTTGATCAATGCTGCCCAGCAATTCATAGTCAAGAACAAGAAGAATACAGATGTAATTGCAGGCTTTCCGTGGTTTGGAAGCTGGAGTCGAGATACTTTTATTGCCCTACCGGGACTGACATTGGCCATTGATGACCTGGAAAATTGTCGCGGAGTGTTAGATAGCATGACGAAAAAAATGAAAAATGGACTGTTCCCGAATGTATCGAGCCGGGAACATCCTGATTATGATTCCGTAGATGCCCCCTTGTGGTACATTTGGGCTATTCAACAATACGTGGATTACTCCGAACAATCTTTAGAAGTTTATAAAAAATATGGCAAGGCCATTAAGTCCATCTTAGGAGCTTATAAAGAGGGCACATTGTATAATATAAAAATGCAAGATAACGGGCTGGTATATGCCGGTGAAAACGGTAAGGCCCTGACCTGGATGGATGCCATAGTCCAAGGAAAACCTGTTACACCGCGGATCGGATACGCGGTTGAAGTTAATGCATTATGGTACAATGCAATATGTTTCACATTAGAATTGGCGGGTAATGCCGGTGATAAAAACTTTGTAAAACAATGGGAGCATGTTCCAGGTCTTATAAAAGAATCTTTTATTGAGAAATTTTGGGATGATCAAAAGCAATATTTAGCGGATTATGTGAATAATGATGAGAAGGATTGGGCTGTACGCCCTAACCAGGTAATTGCCACTTCTTTAAAATATAAAATGCTTACCAAGGAAAAGCAAAATGCCGTGTTGGATATCGTGAAAAATGAATTGCTCACTCCAAGGGGATTAAGATCATTATCTCCCAAAAATGAAAATTACAAGGGAGTGTACCAGGGAAATCAAGAAGAAAGGGATCTTATCTATCACCAGGGGACTGTATGGCCCTGGTTACTGGAACATTTCTGTCGTGCATACCTTGATCTGTATGGCAAATCGGGATTGTCCTTCGTGAAGAAGATTTTAAATGGCTTCGAGGAAGAAATGCCCGAACATGGAATAGGCACTGTTTCCGAAATTTACGACGGTGATCCGCCACATCTACCTCGTGGTGCAATTTCACAGGCCTGGAGTGTTGGAGCAATTTTACAAATAAATAAAATGATTGTAAACTTTAATAATAACAATAAAAAAAGCCAAGAATGAAAGTACTAATGTTTGGTTGGGAATTTCCCCCTCATATTTCAGGTGGTTTAGGGACTGCCTGTTATGGCCTTACAAAAGGCATGTCACATATAGATGATTTAAGTGTTACTTTTGTTCTCCCAAAAGCATTTGGTGATGAAGATTTGTCAGGTTACCGTTTAATTGGAGCCGAAAATGTAGAAGTAGTTGACCGTTTTCAAGATCACGAAGAATTTTTGAAAAAAATACGTTTTATAGAGGCCGGTTCCAATATAATTCCATACACTGACCCGGAGCAATATCACAAACTTGCAGATATCAAGGAAAATAGGCAAAAGACATTTATTGATACTAGTCTAATAGGTAAAATTAAATTTTCAGGTTCCTATGGGCCTGATTTATTCAGGGAAATTGCCGATTATGCCTTAATTGCCAGGTTAATTGCTTATGAAAACGACCATGATATTATTCATGCCCATGATTGGTTAACCTATCCTGCTGGAATAGCAGCAAAAGAAGTAACAGGAAAACCTCTTGTAATTCATGTGCATGCAACTGATTTTGACCGTAGCGGGGGAAGTGTCAATCCCGGGGTTTATGAGATAGAAAAAAGGGGGATGGAAGCAGCGGATAAGATTATTGCTGTAAGCAACCTTACTCGCAATACCATAATAGAGAAATATGGAATAAATCCAAACAAGGTGATTACTGTTTATAATGCGGTAGAACCCCTGGCAGAAAGAGAAGAAATCAAGCAGAAAAAAGGTGTCTCTGATAAAATAGTTACTTTTCTTGGTAGAATAACTTTACAGAAAGGACCGGAATATTTCGTGGAAGCAGCTAACGAGGTTTTGAAAAAAATGACCAATGTCAGGTTTGTTATGGCAGGTAGTGGGGAATTATTAGATAAGATGATTCATCGCGTGGCATCACTTGGAATCTCTGATAAATTTCATTTCACGGGCTTTTTAAAGGGAGATGACGTGTATGATATGTTTGCCATGAGTGATTTATATGTAATGCCTTCTGTTTCTGAGCCTTTTGGTATCAGCCCATTGGAAGCAATGCAATCCAATGTGCCTGTTATTATTTCTCACCAATCCGGGGTTTCCGAAATCCTTAAAAATGCCATAAAAGTGGATTTCTGGGATACACAAGCAATGGCCGATGCCATATACGGGGTTTTAAAATACAACGGGTTATCAGAAACATTTAAGAAAAACCTAAAAGATGAGGTTCAAAGCCTTAAGTGGGAAAATTCAGCTAAAAAAGTAAAAGAAGTTTACGAACATGTATTACAATAACTTCCTAAAATAGATTTTATAATGAAAACAATTTGTCTTTACTTCCAAGTACACCAACCATTTAGATTTAGAAGGTATCGTTTTTTTGATATTGGTAATGATAATTATTATTATGATGATTATGCCAACGAAACCATCATGCAAAAAGTAGCAAAAAAATGTTACCTACCTACCAACAAAATTTTATTAAAATTAATTCAAGAATATGGGCTGCAATTTAAAGTGACTTTTTCTATCTCCGGTCTAGCTCTTGACCAATTTGAAATGTATGCACCAGAAGTATTGGAAAGTTTCCGGGAATTAGCCCAAACCGGTTCAGTTGAATTTTTAGCCGAAACATATTCTCATTCGCTGGTTTCCTTAAAAGATAAAGAAGAATTTAAACACCAAGTAGAAGCTCATTCGGAAAAAATTAAACAATATTTTGGACAAAAGCCCAGGGTGTTTAGAAATACCGAACTAATTTATTCTGATGAGATAGGTGCAACAATCCAAGAAATGGGTTTCGAAGCGATGTTAACTGAAGGAGCTAAACATGTACTTGGATGGAAAAGCCCTAATTACTTGTATTGCAATGCGATAAATCCAAGGTTAAAGGTTTTATTGAAAAATTTCCGCCTGAGCGATGATATTGCATTTAGATTTAGTAATAAAGGATGGCCTGAGTATCCTTTAACTCCCGGGAAATTTGTGAAATGGTTAAATAATATATATGAAAAAGAAGAGATTATTAATTTATTCATGGATTATGAAACTTTTGGTGAACACCAATGGGAGGAAACAGGAATATTTAAATTCTTAGAGAATTTACCAAAAACTGTCTTTAAAAAATCCAAATTTAAATTTATTACTCCTTCCGAGGCAGCCGATCAATTGCAGCCAGTAGCAGCGGTTAATGTTCCCAATCCCATTTCATGGGCGGATGAAGAAAGGGATTTAACAGCATGGTTGGGAAATGATTTGCAAAATGATGCTTTTAATAAATTATATTCCTTAACAGAAAAAGTAAGTCGTTGCAGTGATGAAAGCATAAAGACAGATTGGAAATATTTACAATCAAGCGATCATTTTTACTACATGAGTACCAAGATTCTTTCCGATGGAGAGGTACATTCCTACTTCAATCCATATCATTCCCCTTATGATGCATTCATTAATTACATGAATATTCTTTCGGATTTCGAGTTGAGGGTGAATTCTTGTGCCCCTGAATCTAAAAAAGATATCGAATTGGCAAACTTGACCAGCATTATTTATGAAAAACAAAAAATGATAGAAAAATATGAGAAAGAATTAAATAGGATAAAGTCTAAGGCCTCCGGGAAAACGGGGAAGAAAAACGGATCCATGGAAAAAAGTATCCAGTTTTCCTCTAAAAACGGGAGCAAAAAAGCTGTTTCATTAAAACAGTAAGCATTTAAAAGATTGTTTATCGGGGAAAACAATTAATTTTGCAGGCATGTTAAACAAAAAAAATATATAAAAATAATAGATTAAATTTTATGGCAGATACTATATTTACTCCTGATTATTTGTTTGAAACAAGTTGGGAGGTATGTAACAAGGTAGGTGGGGTTCACACGGTTTTGGTGACAAAAGCAAATACCCTAGTAAATGAATTTAAAAGCAATTACATATTAATTGGACCAGACGTTTGGAGGGAAGACGAGGCATCCCACCCGGAATTTACCGAGGATGAACAATTGTTTAGGTTATGGAAAAAACAAGCAGCCAATGAAGGGCTACGAATTCGTACCGGGCGATGGAATATTCCCGGGAACCCTATAGCTATTATAGTTGATTTTACCACGTTTATTGCCCAAAAAGATCCAATTTTTACAAATTTTTGGGAAATTTATAAGCTAGATTCCTTGTCCGGTGAATGGGATTATATAGAACCAGCATTATTTGGATATGCCGCCGGAAAAATAATCGAAAGTTTTACGCGATTTAATATCACCAAGCAAGAAAAAGTTATAGCCCATTTCCACGAATGGTTAACAGGAACAGGAATTCTATATTTAAAGCAAAACATGCCCCAGGTAGGCACTATTTTTACAGCTCATTCCACGGTTTTGGGCAGGAGTCTTGCTTCCAATAACCGTCCATTGTATGCAAACTTGGAAGTATATAACGGGGAAGAAATTTCAAGGGAACTAAATTTAGTTGCTAAGCATTCCTTGGAAAAATTAAGTGTCCATCATGCTGATATTTGCACCACTCTTAGCGAAGTGACTGCTAAAGAATGTAAATACTTGCTTCAGAAGGAAGTTGATTATTTGACTCCCAATGGATTTGATGAAAGTTTTGTCCCGGCCAAGAATATTTACAATGAAAAGAGAAAGGAAATTCGCGGGCTTTTATTAAAAGTCTCAGAATCTCTCCTGGGTTATAAATTATCAAAAGATACTAAATTCCTTTTGACAAGTGGCCGTTACGAGTTTAAAAACAAGGGGATTGATCTTTTTATTGATTCTATTTCCAGCCTCAACCAATCCGGGAATATAAATAAAGAAGAAATAGTTGCTTTTGTATTGATTCCAGCTAACCATTACGGTCCCAAAAAGGATCTCCTGGCAAAACTTAATGATGAACATGCCCCGGCAATAAAAGATCCTTTTGTTACTCACGATTTACATGACCCTGAATATGACGTGATATTCAAAAAAATATCGGAGGTTCAACTAAAGAACAGTAAATCCGAAAAAGTGAAAATTATATTTGTCCCTTCTTATTTGAATGGTAATGATGGCATTTTCAACAGGACTTACTATGATTTATTGCTTGGAACAGATTTAACTCTTTTCCCTTCTTATTACGAACCATGGGGCTATACACCACATTAAAGTATTTCTTTTGGAATTCCAACCATAGTTTCATCGCTCTCTGGATTCGGTAATTGGATCCAAAAAAATCTACCAAATAGGGGTAATGCAGCGATGGTAATCGAGAGAACTGATGAAAATGATGTGGAAACAACAACAAAACTTCATGATCTAATTCTTAATTTTTATTCCTTAAATGAAGATGAAAGAGGGAAAATTAAAAGCTTAGCATTTGAAATATCTAAAAATTTGCTATGGAAACAGCAAATCAAATATTACAAACAAGCATATAGCAAAGTTTTAAACAAAGTTGAAGAGCGTTCAGCATTATTTATTGATGCCGAACAAACCCAAACATTGCAACAAGATTATAGGCGTCCACACGTAAATGAACCTAGTTGGAATCGACTGATAGTGCAATCCGGGTTGCCTGATAAGCTTAAACTTTTGGATGAATTATCAGGAAACCTTTGGTACACCTGGGATTTTGAAGCAGTTGAACTTTTTGAAGAGATAGATCCCGAATTATGGAAAGAAGCTGGCCATAACCCGGCATATCTTTTTGAAAAGGTTGATTACGAAAGACTGATGCAGTTGCAAAATGATCCTCAATATTTAAGTAAGTTAAATGCTGTTTATAAGAGGTTTAAAAAGTACATGGCTGAAAAAGATGAAAGCCAAAAACCACTTATTGCTTATTTTAGCATGGAATATGGGTTACATGATACGCTTAAAATATACTCCGGGGGCTTAGGATTATTAGCGGGGGATTATTTAAAAGAGGCAAGTGACTCCAATTTTAATTTAATTGCCGTTGGCTTGCTTTACCGATACGGTTACTTCAAGCAGATGATTTCCATTCATGGAGAACAACTAGTGGTGAATGATTACCAACATTTTTCCAAGTTGCCAATCACCCCGGTGAGAAATGAAAATGGTAACTACAAGACTATTAGTATTATGTTTCCCGGGCGTGCCATCGTGGCCAGGATATGGCTCGTGAAAGTCGGTAGAATTGATTTATATCTTTTAGATACTGACTTTGAATCAAATATAGAGCAAGATAGATACGTAACCCATCATTTATACGGGGGTGATAACGAAAATCGTTTGAAACAAGAATTATTGCTGGGAATAGGGGGAATCAGGCTACTCGAAACACTCGGCATTAAACCAGATCTTTTCCATAGCAATGAGGGGCATTCAGCTTTTATCAGCATTGAAAGATTAAGAAGATATATTGGTGAGGACAATTTATCCTTCCCGGAATCACGTGAACTTGTTAGGGCCACGACTCTATTTACCACGCATACACCCGTCCCAGCAGGACATGATTCTTTTCCTGAAGACCTGTTGAGAACATACATAGCTCATTATCCATCACGGTTGAAAATATCTTGGAATGATTTCATAAACCTTGGAAAGGCTTACCCCGATGACCCGAATGAAAAGTTTAACATGAGTTATCTTGCAGCCAATCTTTGCCAAGAAATCAATGGTGTTAGTTTATTGCATGGAAAAGTGACACAGGAGATGTTTGCCAAATTGTGGAAAGGATACCTGCCGGAGGAATTGCATGTGAGTTATGTGACTAATGGCGTGCATCTTCCCACATGGGTTGCCAAGGAATGGAGAGATTTGTATAGGTCTGAATTTGGCGAGGGATTTTTTAAGGATCAGACAAATTCTGATTACTGGCAGAAGATCTACAATGTTTCGGATGACAAAATATGGGAAATCAAGCAAACATTGCGAGAACAACTAATTGAGCAAGTCAAAGACAGGTTTAGGGATAGCCTGTTAAAGAGATATGAGGATCCAAAGCAAATCATGAAGATCACGGAAAACCTCAATGGAAATATATTGACTATTTGTTTTGCCAGGAGATTCGCCACCTATAAACGCGCGCATCTTTTGTTCAAAAACTTGGAAAGGCTTTCAAAAATAGTAAATAATCCTGAACGTCCTGTTCAATTCATCTTTGCCGGTAAAGCACACCCCCATGACAAAGCAGGGCAAGAATTAATAAAAATGATCGTGGGAATTTCTAAACGTCCTGAGTTCATTGGTAAAATCATATTCCTTCAGAATTATGATATAACTTTGGCTAAAAAATTAGTTCAAGGGTCAGATATTTGGCTCAATACACCTACAAGACCCTTGGAAGCTTCTGGTACCAGCGGTGAAAAAGCTGTAATGAACGGAACATTGCATTTTAGTGTTCTTGATGGCTGGTGGGTTGAAGGTTACCAAGAAGATGCTGGATGGGCACTTCCACAGGAAAGGACTTTTGATAACCAGGAATACCAAGATGAATTGGATGCGGAAACTGTTTATAGTATTTTTGAAAATGAAGTCATACCAGCATTCTATAACCGAAATGTAAGAGGTATACCACTTGATTGGGTAGGTTACGTTAAAAATTCAATTGCTCATGTGGCACCAAAATTCACAACACGGAGAATGATTACCGATTATTATGATCGTTTTTATAACAAAATGTATAAACGGGCAGTGACATTGCAGGAAAATGATTTTGAAATTCCCAAAAGAATTACTGCCTGGAAGAAAAATGTGGGAAGAAATTGGGAGAAAATCGAATTGGTATCATGCCATTTTGCTGAAGGGTTATCTGAAATCTACCAAGTGGGGAAAAAATATTCCGCCGAGGTGGTGTTAGACTTGAAAGATCTTTCTCCCGAAGAGATAGGTGTGGAAGTAGTTATCACCGAGAATAAAATTGAATTAATAGATAAAATTGAATTTGAATTCTCCAAATCAGAAGGTACTAAGGCTTGGTATAATGCAGAAATTGTTCCTACGAAACCCGGTTCTTATACCTATGGTTTTAGGATATTCCCGAAAAATCCGGATTTACCACACAGGCAAGATTTCAGGTATTTGAGATGGATATAATTTTGTAATTATGATTTTTATCAAGATTATTGAATTATTGGTTCTACCTTAGAAATATTGATCATAAAAAAACCTGGTTTCAAAATAAACCAGGTTTTTTTTGTGTTTATTGAAAATTTACCTTCTCAATTCAAAATTTTTACCTAGGTAGACACGTCTAACTTTTTCATCCATGGCAAGTTCTTCCGCGGTTCCTGATTTTAGAATTTCTCCCTCGAAAAGCAAGTAAGCACGATCTGTTATAGAGAGAGTTTCATGCACATTATGGTCAGTAATCAGGATTCCTATGTTCTTACTTTTTAATTTGGATACAATTTCCTGTATATCTTCTACCGCGATAGGGTCTACCCCGGCGAAAGGTTCATCTAGAAGTATAAATTTAGGATTTATCGCCAAGGTGCGTGCAATTTCAGTTCTTCTACGCTCACCTCCTGATAATTGTATTCCCAAACTTTTCCTTACTTTCTTAAGGCCAAATTCGTTGATTAATTCCTCTAACCTGTCTTTTTGCTCGGAACGTGAAAATTTAGACATTTCCAAAACAGCTTTTATATTATCTTCTACGCTTAATTGACGAAAAACTGAGGCTTCTTGTGCGAGGTAACCAATGCCTTTTCGAGCCCTTTTGTAAACGGGTTCTCTTGTCAATTCGATATCATCAAGAAAAATTTGCCCCTTGTTGGGAGTAATTAAGCCCACGATCATGTAAAACGTGGTTGTTTTACCCGCACCATTAGGTCCTAGCAATCCCACTATCTCACCTTGTGAGACCTTAACCGAAACATCATTTACTACCGTCCTTGAACGGTAACGTTTTACCAAGTTATCTGCTTTTAAAATCATATTCTTATATTAAACGCATCCAAAGCTATTTTATTAAGTTTTCTTTTATACCTGGATCAAGTAAATATTAAGAATCATTTGTAAAATTAGAACTCACCATTAAACCCAAAAGAATTCGATGAATTGAATTTTGTTCAGGTGTTTCTTAATTATACAACTGCATTCCTACTTTAAAAATTTCAATTCTGTATCCAGTCCTGAAGAATCCTCATGCTTAATCATGTCCTTGATTATGTAAAACAGTGTATGAAGGTTTTATTAGTTAAACTGGTAATAAAAACCCACGTTTAGCAGTGCGGCATAATAAAAAGCATCAGTGTATCCTAATTCTGCATATATTCCTACATATTCCTGGAAATAATACTTTGCCCCCAGGAAGAATCCCCCACCAATTCCTGCTTCTTTAGTGATATCATCCTCATAACTTTCGGATAATAAAGCTACTCCAAAATATTCATTAGAAATCATGTAATACCCGGCATTAAGGCCAATATAGGTATCAAATCCCTTGATGAAAGGATAATGATAAGTTGCCCTGGCGGAAAAATTCAAAAGCCTGTAATTATAACCAGATTCTCCTATAGTTGGAATAGAAGTTTTTTTCCTGGCATGTGTCGCACTGGCACTTACTCCTAGTCCCAGTATTCCCGGGCCTAGATCCTCGGTTACACCATAATCCCCGGCAATAAATATGGACGGAAGGTATGCTTTCCAGTCTGAAAATGTATAAGAGCCTCCTAAAACCCCTCCATATAAAGATAAATCATTTTGCCTGAATGGGCTTTTGTTTTGAGCATTTATGTTTGCAAAACCAAACATAAGGATGATTGTAATTAAAGCAATTCTTGTTTTCATAGTTCAAATTTTTCTGTTTTCCCTTCAAAAATAACATTTTTTTAGCTATTTGAAACTTTTGAAAATGTATTTATTGGCAATTGAAAAAAGCATGGTAGTCTTTAACTTTAAGAAAAGAATAGGTTTATTAAGAGGATTACATATTTTATAAAATTTTTTCGCCGGGAAAAATTAACAAAAAAAAATATTGTAAAAAAATTAATTAACAGGTTGATAGTAGATTGTATTCCAATGATTGTATATGCACCACGTCTTTTTTCAAGAAGGCTATAAAAAAAGAAGAAATTTTGCACATTATTTATGAAAAATATTAAATTTGTATGATATGTTTTAATTTCTATCACTTTATTAAATATCTTTTTCATGTCACAACAAAAAGGAAAAATCATACAAGTCATTGGACCTGTGGTTGATGTTAGTTTCGAGAATTCAAGTGAAGAGCTTCCCAGCATTTATGATGCCTTGGAAATTAAGCGCGAGGGCGAATCAACCTTAATTGTTGAGGTTCAACAGCATATTGGTGAGCAAATGGTGCGGACAATAGCCATGGATTCCACCGATGGCTTGAAAAGAGGGATGGAAGTTGTGGCTACTGGTTCGGCCATACAAATGCCCGTGGGAGACCAGATAAAAGGTCGGTTATTGAATGTAATAGGCGATCCCATCGATGGTATGAAATCAATTGAAAAAAAAGGAGGGTACACCATTCATAACCGTCCTCCTAAATACGAGGAATTATCAACAGAAACAGAAGTACTATATACTGGAATAAAGGTTATTGATTTACTTGAACCTTATTCGAAAGGTGGTAAAATTGGTCTTTTTGGAGGTGCCGGTGTAGGCAAGACCGTTATCATCATGGAATTGATTAATAATATCGCCAAGCAATACTCGGGAATATCAGTTTTTGCCGGTGTAGGAGAACGAACCAGGGAAGGAAATGATCTTTTGAGAGAGATGATCGAATCTGGTGTAATAAAATATGGTGATGCTTTCAAGAAAAACATGGAAGAAGGAGGTTGGGATTTATCCAAGGTTGATTATAAAGCTTTACAAGAGTCACAGGCAACATTGGTTTTCGGTCAGATGAATGAACCTCCTGGAGCCCGTGCCTCGGTTGCTTTATCAGGACTTACAGTGGCAGAAGCATATCGAGACGGGGATGAAGAAACTGGTGGAAAGGATATTCTTTTCTTTGTTGATAATATCTTTCGTTTTACCCAAGCAGGTTCTGAAGTTTCGGCTTTATTAGGACGAATGCCCTCGGCAGTGGGATATCAACCAACACTAGCAACCGAAATGGGATTTATGCAAGAACGTATCACTTCTACAAAAAAAGGATCTATTACCTCGGTGCAGGCTATCTATGTGCCTGCTGATGACCTTACTGACCCAGCTCCTGCAACCACCTTTGCCCACCTTGATGCAACCACTGTTTTGAGTAGGAAAATTGCATCCCTTGGAATTTATCCTGCAGTGGATCCCCTGGATTCAACTTCTAGAATATTGACACCCGATATTGTTGGGAAAGAACATTATGAAACTGCACAACGGGTGATAGAAATACTTCAAAGATACCAGGAACTGCTAGATATTATTGCTATTCTTGGTATGGAAGAACTTTCAGAAGATGATAAACAAGTAGTTCATAGGGCCCGCAGGGTTCAACAATTCTTGTCGCAACCTTTTAATGTTGCTGAAGCCTTCACGGGCATGCCTGGTGTTATTGTTACCATTGAAGACACCATTAAAGGATTCAATATGATTATTGATGGGGAAGTGGATCAATACCCGGAAGCAGCTTTTAGTTTTTGTGGCACCATAGAAGAGGCCATAAGAAAAGGTGAAAAAATGCTCGAAGAAGTAAAAGAATAATATATGTACCTAGAAATAGTAACACCGGATAAAAACATATTTAAAGGGGAAATTAAACTTGTTCAGGTTCCCGGGTCAAATGGATCTTTCGCGGTATTAGAAAATCATGCCCCTATTATTTCTACCCTTTCAAGGGGTGATATTAGGATTGTTCAACCTGATAATGAGGAAATATATTTCAATATTGATGGTGGTGTTGTCGAGGTCAGGGATAATCATATCATGGTATTGGTTGAAAAAATTCCAAGTTGATGTTTTTTGCTCACCAAAATATATTGATTTGACTTTTTTAGAAGAAAATACGTATTTAAAAGTAACTATAAATTATAGAAGATGAGCATATTGAAGAAAATAATTATATTTATTTATTTTCTTCCTTTATTTGATTTTGCATATACACAAGTAAAGGTTCAATTTAACGCATCTGATAGTTTGGAAGTGGTGGCAGATCAATATTATTCAGGTAATAAATCCGATCGCTTCGTAATATTCTTTCATCAAGCAGGTTCCAGCCGGGGAGAATACAAAGATATTGCACCTAAGCTAAAGAATCTTGATTATAATTGCCTGGTAGTTGATCTACGTGCTGGTGATGAGATGAACTTTATAAATAATGAAACTGCTAAAAACGCTGAAAATAAAAATCTCTCAAGAACGTTTTTAGATGCCAAAAAGGATGTCTTGGCTGCCATTGATTATGCTTACAAGCAAAATAGTAAAAGAGTGATATTGGTCGGCAGTTCGTATTCAGCTTCTTTAGCACTATTGGTAGCAAAAGAGAATCCTAAAGTTCAAGCAGTCATAGCCTTTAGCCCGGGGGAGTATTTTCGACCCAGTATTTCGGTTAAAAATGAATTAAAGGGTTTTGATAAGCCGGTTTTCGTGTATGCCAATTATAGGGAATATGAATACGTGAAAGATTTGATCAAAGATATTCCTGCCGATAACAAGCAATTATACACTCCGGGGAGAGGAGAGGCTCCCCATGGTGCAAAAGCTTTATGGGATAATTATCCTGGAAGTAAAGACATATGGTTGTCTCTTATGATGTTTTTCAACGAGGTAAAAAAAGATATTTTCTATTAAGGAGATCTAAAGAAAATTTATGGGATCAGTTCGATTTTTAATTGTAAGGTTTAGTTCCATAGGTGATATCGTACTGACCACCCCGGTAATTAGGTGCTTGAAAAAACAAGTAGTAGGAGCCGAAATACATTACTTGACAAAAAAACAATTTGAACCGATATTAATAAACAACCCTTATATTGATAAGCTACATCTTTTGGATGATAGCTTGAATCAAGTCATTGGTGAAATCAAAAAAGTGAAGCCTGATTATATTATTGACCTTCATAATAGCATTCGATCTTTTATCCTGAAATCAAGGTTTAGGTTGGTTTCATTTAATTTCAATAAATTAAATTTCGAAAAATGGCTTTATGTTAATTTCCGGATTAATAAACTACCCGATTTACATATCGTTGACAGGTACCTGCAAACCACTAAAATATTTGATGTGCAAAATGATCATGAAGGCCTTAATTATTTTATTCCCCCAAGAGATCACGTCGATTTACCAAGCCATTTTCCAGGTATTTTGAAAAATGAATACGTTGCCCTGGTTATTGGGGCGCAACACGAGACAAAAAAAATGCCTGTCGACAAGCTAGCGGAATTTTGTAGAAATTTAAATTTGCCTGTCGTATTACTAGGTGGACCTGGTGATAAAAAGGCTGGCGATGAAATATTTATAAAATCAGGAAAAAATGTGAAAAATGGTTGCGGAAAGTTTAATATTAATCAATCTGCCTCAATTGTTCAACAAGCTAATATTGTTGTTTCACACGATACCGGTTTGATGCACGTGGCGGCAGCATTTAAAAAGAAGATAGTCTCCTTATGGGGTAACACTGTACCTGCATTTGGAATGTATCCCTATCAACCACATCCTTCCTCGGAGAGGTTTGAAATTCAGAATTTACCATGCAGGCCCTGTTCAAAGATAGGCTTCCAAAAATGTCCAAGGGGACACTTTAAATGTATGAATGAGATAGATGTATTGGAAGTTGCCGACAGGGTTAGAAGATTATACCAACTAGATCAAATTAAAGCGAGTTAATGGTACATTGATTTTCCCTCTTGCTCCCTAATGTTACCTATTATTGTTTCGTGAACATATCCTAGATCCATCTGGTTTATATCAAATAATTTAAAGTTATGTATTCTCCATTGATTGATTACCAGCGGGATAATATTTTTTCTTATAACAAGTATAAGGTGAATGTCGCTCTCCAGTAGTTTTTGAACAACCGGAGCCCATATTTCCCCCCCAATTTCCAGTGGCCCTATTTCATCTAGTAAAATTATCTCATTTTTATCTTTAAGACTTTCTAATATATATGATTCGCCTTCCCGGATTGCAACAGGATTAAAGTAAAAATTGTTCTTTTTTAGCCAGTTATCTTCCTTGTCTTTTTTTGCGAAGGGAACTTGTAAAACTTGGTCCATAGAGACGATATAATAGGTATCATCAATATTTTTTTCAGTGAAAATACCAGATAGGTTAACGCCATCCTTTTTAAGTTGGGAAGCAAGATTTTTAGCAAAATTTGTTTTTCCCGAATTTTTTTCTCCACTAATAAAATAAATATATCTCACGAGGTTTTTTTTGACCAGCATATCACAATGATTATAATGAGTTTAAAAATTCTTAGATTTGTCACCTGTATAGCATGATTGATCCGTTTCTTGTAATTTATTTACATCAAAACCTTTTCCCGTTGCTACTTTTTTTAGTTTTTTCAAGGTAGAATCTTCCATCTCGGGTTTTCGCCCCAATACCCACAGGGATTCCCTATCAGGGGATCCAACAACGGCATAGCTGTAATCTTTTGCCAGGTCAATTATATAATAGTCTCCCCTAAAGGGCCAGAAAAATTGGACCTTTAATTTTGAATTTTCACTACCTTCCTGGACAAAAGCTTTTCCTTTAATAGATTTCCACTTCTTAGAATCTTTTTTCCTGCATTTGTTTACCACTTTCACATATCCTTTTGCAGTTAGGTTGTATTCGGCAGTTACACATGCACAATTTTTTTCATAGGGTTGAGGAAATGCAGCTATTTCATACCATTTACCCATATATTTTTCTAAATCAACTTTTTCAACAGTCTGCAATGTTTTTGGAGAAGAGCATTTAATTATCATGGGTATAATTAATATTAGATAATAAATACTAGTACTTTTAGAAAATATTAATTGTGAAATTTTCACGGGATCTGTTATTAATTTGTTCTTTTGATCAATTTGCAAAGGAATAATTATGTTATTATTAAAGATTTGTTTACACAATATTAATTATTCTACTAATAATAAAAAAGAAGAGAATTATAAATGTACCGATATTCTTTAATGACTACTAGAAAAACCATTTGAAAAAACTTATTGGTTGCCCGATTTTATACTTATATTCCATCAAATTAACACACCTACAGTATGAAAGGTTCTTGAAATATATGTATATTTGTTTAGCCTAATAAAAAAGACTTTGACTGAAAAAAAGATTAGAAATATAATACAAAAATTTTCTTCATGTAAACCATTAATCATAGGGGATGTAATGATTGACTCTTACCTATGGGGAAATGTTTCACGTATATCTCCTGAAGCCCCGGTTCCTATTGTTAGCTGCACAAAAACTGAAAAACGATTGGGTGGGGCAGCAAATGTGGCACTTAATTTGAAATCATTGGGAGCAAGCCCTATTCTTTGCTCAGTTATTGGAAAAGATGAATACCAGGAAAGTTTTGTCCAGCTAATGAGAGAAAATAATATGATAGGGGATGGTATCCTAGATTCAGGGGAACGACAAACTACCATAAAAACGAGGATTATAGGTCTTCATCAGCAGCTTTTGAGGGTGGATCATGAAATGACTGAAGAACTTTCACCCGGGTTAGAAAAATTTTTTATTGATCATGTTTTAGCTACAATTAAAAAGCATCAAATCAATGCAATCATATTTCAAGATTATGATAAGGGTTGTATTACGCCCGCAATAATTGGGGAGGTAGTTGATTATGCTAACAAATCTGGTATACCCGTACTGGTTGATCCTAAAAAAAGAAACTTTTTGGCGTATAACAATGTCTCTGTTTTCAAACCCAATTATAAGGAATTCACAGAGGGCTTAAATGCAATGGTTGGAAAGACGGATTCAAGAAAACTATTTGAAGTGGCTAAAAAATTTCTAGAAGAAAAGAATATAAACCAACTCTTGTTAACATTATCAGAGGCAGGAGTATTTGTATGCGATAAAGATCAATATTTTCAAATCCCAACCCATGCACGAGACGTGGTGGATGTTTCTGGTGCTGGTGACACTGTCATTAGTGTTGCTGCATTATGTAAAGCAAGTGGTTTCGATATGAAAGAGATGGCGGCTATCTCAAATTTAGCTGGAGGGTTAGTGTGCGAAAAACTTGGTGTGGTACCCGTAGAAAAACAATGGCTGGAAAGTTCGCTCTCCAAAATTTAATAAACTTAATTTAGAAATTCTCTCTTTTTCCAAAATGTCATATTCATCTTTACCTAACATATATTTTTTATATATTTGATCGTAATTCACCCAATCCTAATATTGCCTAAAAATTTCTTTAAAATCTTTAAATTAAATGAATAAAAAAAGCCGCACAAATTGCACGGCTTTTTTTAAAATTATTATATCATATTTAATTTATAATATAGCTAGAGTTACAGTTAAACCAGCCATAACTACTGAAACCATTGTCATTAGTTTAATAAGAATATTAAGCGAAGGACCTGA